>JBGSIY010000027.1:0-3969 GCA_041742275.1 Pirellulaceae bacterium
GTCGCCAAGGCAGCCAATCCCCGTGTCAATTCTAATTCCATCTGTTCAGGTGTTAAGGAACGGTCTACCAGTAAGGCCAACGAAGCGTCGACCGAATCAAACTTCCAGTTCAACATCATTTCTTTGGGCATGGCATGACCCTCCACCATCAGCCCCATCTCATTGAAATCATAGCGGCGATCAAACAAAAAAAGTGTCACTTTGCCCTTGTTCAGTGGATCTGCGTTGTCGATTTTCCATTCGTCTTTGATCTTTGTGACTAAACTGTTGGCCTGAGCACCAAACTCGGCCAAAGCGTCTGGTTTCAGGGTCGCGAAGACTTGAAGGTCATCGGTTGAAAATAGGTTCGGCTCGATACCAGGAAGTGCACGTCTCCAATTTGCGTGCGCTAACTTTAAACGTTCCTCCGCCAAACTGGCGTGGTTCAAGCTTCTGGCTTTAGCGACCGCCGCAACACGCTGAGTTTCACTGCCCGCTTCCCCCTCATCAAAACGAGCCCCTTCGGCGATCCATTTTTGAATCGTCGCAATGATTTCTGCGTTTAAGGGCGGGCGCCCGCCGGGCATGCGATTTCCGTCGGCGGTTCCCTTTAACTTTTTGACCAACAGACTTTCTTCGGGTTGCTGCAAATTCAGCATAACGCCACTATCGCCACCGCGGAGCAACGCAGCCAAATTAGTCATGTTCAATCCGCCACGGGGTTGTGTGGCATCGATGTGACATCCCTTACATTCTTGGACGAGCACGGGAGCCACGTCTCGCGAGAAACTAACGGTTTCGTTTCCATCAGGCCGTTCAAACGAAACGGGGGGCGCTCCCCTATTCATCGGAGTGGCTGCGTTGTCAGCCGTCAAACGATTCAAGGGAACGTCGTCCTCACCATCATTCTTGGCACCCAACGTCACCCATTGCTGCAGCAACGCCAACTCTTGTTCGGTTACCATCCCGCCCCCACGGGGCATTTCACCCGAATCGATTACTTGAATCAAACGGCTGGAAACCGGATCTCGTGGGACAACCGCTCCACTGGATGCCAAGGCGGCAAAGGTATTCATGCCAAAATCACCCCGCGTTGCCGAAACATGACAATTCCCACATTTCGCGACCAGAATAGGCGCAATTTGATTTTTGAAACTGATGGCTTCACCGTTTTCATCAGCCATTTCCAGGGCAGGCAACTCCGCGAGAGACGCCCCTAAATCAACCAGCTTCTTTCGCCCCTCGGCCAATTCTGCCAGGGGTTGCTCCAATTCTCGCAACATCGGTGGCGTCGGATCTTTGATTAATGCCTGAAGTTTCCGTATGGTTGACTGGTAGCTTTTAAGCGCTTGCGGGCCACGATTTTTCTCCAACAATTCGGTGACCTCATCTACATCGGACACGAACGACTTCAGTGCCATTTTTTCTTTTTTTGAAAGCTCCTCGTCCTGGCCTCGGGCAACACTCGCCTCAAGCAACCCCAATCCCGTCATGACCGCGACTAAGGCGATACAAAACCGCAAACCCTTCATCGAAATCCGAAACGCGTTTAAAGGTGGGGTGCACATCGATTCGCCTTGGTTTCTCTACAAAGTTCGTGAAACGGAATGCCACTCATTTTTTTGCTGTGACTTCAGCTCAGAGACGACGACAAGAAATACAGCACAACTAATAGTATAGCAAACATCAATGCGATCAGTCCGGAAACGATCAACGTGGTTTTGATGCTCGATGACTTTTTTACGCGAATTCGTGGTGAGCTGACTGGAACTGGCGCGGTCACCAAACCAGCCAAACTTTCCATTTCGCCCGGCTTGGCTCCCACCTCGTGGATGAAAGAAAAATCGGTAGCCGCATCCTTCGGCAGAGAGGGACTTGCCTCCCATTCGTCAAATTGCAATGCGTCCCTGGCTGGATCAGACGGACTGTCTTTGCCCATCGGATGCGCAGGAACCAACGGGACCGTCGCTGCGAGCGAAGCACTTGCCGCTGCAGATTTAACACTACCTTGGCTTTCAACAACCGCCTCGGCGCGCCCGGGACGTTCTTGCCCGGGACGCTCCTGTTTGGCTCCCGCTCTGGCAAACTGCTGAGGTGTCTCTCCCGGGGACTGAGTCCGATTCTGTGACCGGGCGGCTGCCGGCGCTATTATTTCTTCGGCAGTGGATCCAGGCGGCCGAGTGAGAGCATTTCCACTGAATCCGTTAGGCGTCGGCACTTTGTTTTGCAACTCCAACGCGGCTTTCAATTTCTTAACGGCTCGAACTAAAATTTCGCAGTCGGCAAAACGATCTTCTGGTTTTTTTTGCATCATCTTGTGACACAGTCTTGCCACCTGAACGGGGCAATCCGGACGCAGGGTCGTCAGTTCGGGAGGATCGACAGTTTGATGTTTCGCAACCCGCTGCGCAATAGTGCCGGTAGGGAAGGGGGGATGCCCCACTAGCATGAAGTAAAAAGTACAACCCAAGCTGTAAATGTCGGCGCGATGATCGACGCGATGACTATCAATCGCTTGCTCCGGTGAAAGGTAATCAGCCGTGCCCATCACTTTCTCGTCGTGCAAAACCGTTAACGATTCTTGCCCATCAGTGAACAAGGCCAATCCGAGATCTAACACTTTGACCTTGCTGCCGTTCTCGGTGACCAACAAGTTCGCCGGTTTGATATCGCGATGTATCACGTTACGCGAATGGGCATGCTGCAAGGCCTCTGCCGTTTGCCGCAAGTAGTCCAAGGCGACGAGGTAGTCCAGAGGTCCGTTTTTTTGAACTAGTTTCTCAAGATCGGTGCCATCGACATATTCCATGACCATGTAATGCACATCATTGTCATTTCCCAGGTCGACAATCTGCGCAATATTGGGGTGTCGGAGGGCGGCGGCCGCTCGCCCCTCCAGATAAAATCGCTCAAGATAGCTTTTGTCGGCGACTCGCGATTTAGGCAGGACTTTGACGGCCCGCAGATGTTTGGCGATCTGGTGTTGGGCAAGGTAAACGGCACTCATGCCACCGGCGCCCAACAAGCGGAGAAGTCGATACTGCCCCAAGAAAAAGCCTTTGTGACGCCCGGCTTTCAATTGATCGCTCTGCCATTCCGTGATGATTCCTTCGTTCAGAAAATGCGCAATCAATTGATCCAATGAGACCGATTTGCCGGCGGCGATGGACACTAAACGCGCCAACGACCCCTTCAAGCGTTCTTCTTCGACGATCCCACTTTTTCTCAACAATCCCAAATAGCTCTTCGCATTCAGCGTTTCAGACATTAATTGCTGTTCCTAAGTTTGTTGTCTTCATACGCCCTGAGACGAGCTGGCAATGGAAGTCGAGCGGCCTGATCTCATTTTTTAGTAACATCGGTTGCTTGTCAATTTTCGTAAGAACGTTTTACACCAATATTTCTGCCTTCGGTATCCAATAATCCGATTTTGCAACGCGGATACTCGCAAAATCCCTGCCGACAAGGCTTCCGACATTCCCCGGCTTTTTTGGATTTTTTAGTCAGCACACTCGCTAGGACTCTAACTCACTTTTGTTGAATCAAACCTGATTTTGCCGGTGCGCGACGACCGCCTGAATCAACCCAGAATCGACGCGCCGTGTCAAAAAAAAGTCTTCGATCCTCGTTTTTGAAATCTTTTTCAGCCCTTAATATAGCGACTTATCGCCGGTCACCACCCAGTCGTGTGTCGAAATCGTTCTCCTAACAGATAAAAAGGTACGCTTTGTGCCAATGGTCAATGGGCTTCGAATTAGCACAGACGTATTGCCAAATCAAGGAACCTATACCAGAACCTATTAGCCGTGGGGCACTCTCCCCCAGTTTATTCGGTCGAACCGGAAGCCAACGCGTTTCGGCTGATGATTCCGATCAGTTCTGCGATAGGCTCTAGGTTTGAGAAAAAAAATCACGTATCTATCCGCGTACCATCGTTGGGGCATATGTGGCTTTTGGCCAAAGTGCCGACGTATCTCTGAAAACAGAGCC
>JBGSIY010000028.1:0-3155 GCA_041742275.1 Pirellulaceae bacterium
TCATCGCTCCATCTCGACCAATCAGGGACAGTATAGTCCGCTTTAGGGATTGCGCGATTTCCCGATATGTGTCGTAGAAGGGGCTTGCCAATAGCGTTCTCAGCATCATGGCATTCGCACCCAGTTTCGAGTTGCCATACAGCACGACACAACTCAGATCACCTTGACATTTCAGCCAGTGCTTGAGCAAAAAGTCGAGATTCTTCTGGTGTGCTGGACGTAACGAGAAATCGTTGCCAGCCAGATCGGCCAGCAATCGAGACGCCATTAGTTGCCGAATGGCATTGTTCTTGGGACTATACGTGTCGAGCCAGGGATCATAGAGATAGTGGAAAATCCCCTTGTGATTGATCGACCCGACAAACCAACGAAGTAAGGGATCAACAAAACTGGCATCCAGAATTTTGTCCAATGAGACTACCCACCCTTTTTCGCCCTAGCGTCTGCTTTCTCTTTCTCTTCCTCTTTCGCTTTCTCTTTTATCTTCGCCTCATGTTCCTGTTCAATCAAATGCTCCTGACCACTTTCAATCCATTTTTTCCAACGTTCCAGATCGTCTTGGGCCTCCGCCAGCGATTCGCCATGTTCCTCCAACCATTGCACGACGCTTCGATAATGAACCTGCTCCTCAGCCGGCAATTTGCTCACCTCCGGTTCCGCCTCAGCGAGAAAATGAATGGGTCGGAAGTAGCAACCGGCGTAGGGAGCGTCGCCCTCGCGGCCCGCGTCTTGTTTTACATCAAGACGAAAATTAGCACCCGCTTTCAGCAATACAAGGGATAGTCCACAGGTCCGCTCGTAACTCGACTTTCTTTTGTTTGAATCCAGCCATAGATTGAGCTTGGTCCAACCGTCGGAAGTTTGCTCATCTATGTTGGCTCCGCAATTGATCAGAAGTTCAAGGCGCTCAAATGCATCTGGCGAGCTATCCAGGAGAATTAAAAACGGAGTCGATATTGTGTTCAAACGTTGATTGTCCCAAATTAGGTTCGGGTTCCCGCCGTGCCCCAAAACGGATTTGTAAAGCCGGTTGTAGCGGCCAAAGGTCACGAGATGAACGGGGGCCGTTTTTGCACTCCAGGCAACTGCCGTAATGTCCAGGCCGATGGCATCGACGGTTAAATTCGGGTCGGCACCGTTTTTGAGTAAACACTCGAACGGTCGCGGATCGGTAGTAACATGATAGGCCAGGAATAGGGGACTGATTTGGTTTTTGCTGATCGCGTTGACATCTGCGCCTTGAGCAATCGCTCGCTCCATTCGAGTTATGTCTTTTTCCAGAATCGCTTTGCAAAGTTCTTCAGCCAATGGATTGTCAGAAAAGTCCGGTAAACTTGGGGCATTGAGGTTTTGGCCCCACGTACCGTCATGCCAATATTTGGTCGAAAAGGGTGCGGGGCGATTGGTCCAAAACAAAGGCGGAGAGTATTCTGTGATGGATTCCTTCAAACAAACAGGTAAATCATCTTGCCAGCGTGAATCTTGTTTTTCTTGTTCCTGATAATCCGGATTTTGGTTAACCAAGGTTACCAATAGAAATAGAACAAAGAACGAATAAGTTGAAAAGCTTCTCATTAGTTCAACCTCAATCTAAAAACCAACATGGGGTCGCGGTGTCATTGGGTCAGGCTCACCGTTGTCCAACCGCCAATCGCCATACAAATCCCCCAACAACGCCTGCTGGTAATAACTGTGGGAATCTTTCAATTTCATTATTCCGTCGATAGCATCATTCGCTGTTATGTAACCTTGGTACAGATCCCAGGCCCAACTGCCATCTAAAACGGACCACATGAAATCTTTGGCTGCTTGGTCAAGCTCTGCGGAAACAACCGTTAAAAGGTGGTCATTAAAAGTCAATTCGTTCTGACTATTTCTTGTCACTGCAAGGTCGATGACTTCGCGGAGGTAACGTCTGGCAAAGGTTGCATTTCGATCGGCATGATGGGGGCCGCCTCCAAATTTATCAAAATCAATTTCAACATCGTATCCAATTGCAGTCGGAAGTTCAAAGTCTGCAGTTTGTATCGATGTCAATATGTCCATGGGCATTGCGTAGGACTTTACATAATCTGGTTCACCATTAACCGCTTCGTCAAATCTGATAAAAGCACTAGGATTTCCTTCGTATTTAGGATCATTTGCTTCGCACAAGTCATCCCAGGCCATTATTGTTTGCCTTGCCAATCCAGCTGCATTAAAAGTGTGACTTCCTTTCAAACCCGCCCAAACCGCCGCCGCACTAGCCAAACCTCCACCTAGCGAATGGCCCGTTGCACGAAGTTGGAATTCATCACCGACTTTTGAGCTGCCAGGCATTTCTTTTTTGAGACGCTCGCCAAGAACCATTGCCGCATTGTATTGAGGGGATCCACCAGCAAGAACTTGGGCCGCGTTGTTGGCCCAGTCGTTCATCGATTCAAAGTTGGTTCCTCCAAAGGCAATGATATAACTGTCAGGGCCACTGATGTAGTCGCGATATAGTCCGGCAATCATTCTAATATTGCTGGCGGCAGATCTTTTGTTCAAATAATTACTTATCCCATCGCGGAGTCCATACTCAGCAAGTTTTTCGTTATCCAGCCACTCTAATCCGTAGTTGGGCATGTCATATGGCAGATCCGTGGGGTCGTCCACTCCATCAGGGTTGTGTCCATAGACCGCTCTGGCAGCGAAAGACGATCGAAGTTCCGGTCTTTCCTGTATTTGCCAAAAAATGGAGCCCGGTTCCGTGACAATATATCTGACTTCATCAGAGAACTCCCCGTAGGGAGTGAATAGTGTTGCCTTGATTGTTTCTTGTGGCTTGCCGACCAAACGTAAATCGCCCAGCGTATCAATTACCGCTTCACCCGACGCCATGTTCGGATAAATTGGATTCATATTCGCTTGTAGCCAAGAGTCAATTAAGAGACTAACACGCCCGGTGGCAACGTCATATTCGAGTTCTTGAAGCGAATACAAACGAGCGGGACGTATTTGGTCTTCAAGATAGTTTTCATTATTTCCAACAGGTTCGTTTTTCCAAAGGAAAATGCCTCCGGCGAGGGCATTAGACCAGTTGTAGTCGAAACGAATCTTAAGGTCAGGATTATTAACGTCTAAACCGGGAGGCAATAGAATTTCAATTGGCGTATACGGGTTTAATTGCTCCC
>JBGSIY010000029.1:0-4345 GCA_041742275.1 Pirellulaceae bacterium
CCATTTTTGGGATGCCAAAAAATGAAACGAAATCGGACCGATGATCTCGCTGGGGTTACCTTCTGGGCTTAGACGACCAACAACGGCCATCCAGACCTTCGGCGCTGACAAACCAAACGCCGAAATTATTTTGAGACATATCCCAAGGCTAGACAAACGCAATACCTAGGTGCATAAAAAAAGAGCGGCTTGCAAACGCCGCTCTCCAATAGGGTAATGATCTGCGCCACTGGGCAACAGACAAATTGACTTGCTAACTATTTGTCTTCTTGAACCGTAGGCACGACCCAAACCTTCAATTCGGATTCGATATCATGGTGCAAGTGAACTTTGACGGTATACAGCCCGAGTTCTTTCAGGACGCCTTCGAGGCGAATTTGATCGTTGCTGAGAGTGATGTCATTTTGCTTAAGAGCCGCAACGATATCAACGGCTGTAACCGATCCATACAGATGGCCTTCGTCATTGGCGTTGGCCTCGATGGTGATGCTCTGTTTGCTGATCAGGTCAGCGAGCCCACGTAAATCCTTCAAGCGGCCTTGTTCGATCGCTTGCAATTTAGCGCGATGCTTTTCAACCATCCGTTTGTGGTGATCGCTGGCAAACGTCGCTAGGCCTTGGGGCAGCAAGTAGTTATTTGCATAACCGGGACGAACTTCCACCACGTCACCTTGGCGACCCAAGCTATCAACGGATTGGATCAGCAATAGTTCTACTCCTCCACCGGGTCCGATGGGGAGACGTTTAAATTTTTTCTTGCGATTTGAAAGTTTCGCCATGATCAACCTTTGAATTCTTATCCTAATAAAACCTGATTTTTGACCATCACTCTTGTCAATCAATCAGGGGTTTTCCTCAATATATTTTTGTCACCGATACATTTTTGTCACGGATTGTGAGCCGAACGGGCGTAGGACCGTTGCATTTTAATTAAAAGGGAACATCGGGTTCGTCGTCGCGAGCATGTTCATGAACGGCCGACGAATCGTATTCATTGGGATCGGCGTTAACACCGGCGCCCACTCCTGCACCAGCCGAAGCAGGCCTAGCGTTGGGTCCACCACCGCCACTTCGGCTACCTAACATTTGTAACTTGTCACCGACAACGGATAGTTTCGAGCGTTTTTGCCCTTCACTTTCCCAAGTTTCGTATCTCAGTCGGCCTTCGATCAAGATCTGCGAGCCTTTGTTAAGGTACTCCCCGGCGACTTCGGCAGTTCGCCCGAAAAAAGTAATATCAACAAACGTAGTCTCGTCCACCCATTCATTGTTCTTTTTGACGCGATCGTTGACAGCCAAACCGATTTTCGCAATCGCCACTTGGCTGGGCGTGTATTTCAGCTCCACATCACGAGTCAAATTTCCTAAAAGCACTACACGGTTGTAACTGGCCATCTGAATTCCCCTGATCAAAACAAAATTTGGTGGAAATCATTCCTGAAACATTGTTCCGGTAAGGTTCCCTCAGCAAACCGGTAGACTTTTCCGCGTAAGAGGAAGGCGAACCAGCGATCCGCATACCCAAGCACTTTATAATTAGCTATTTAAACTTCGGCGACTTCCTCTTCTTCGGTTTCGTCGTCTGCAATCACAATATCGCCAACCGGCGCCATCACTTTTTCGCCTTTGGCAATCGCGATCAGCGTTTCAGAAATACGCGGATCGAGTTTGATCGCCAAATGTCGAATGATGAGGTCTTGGAGTTGGCAAGCCCGATTGAATTTGGGCACTTCCAAGCTATCGAGCTCGAAGTAAGTTAGCCAATAAACGCCTTTGCGATGGCCATCCACGGGATAGGCGAGCTTTTGCTCGTTCCACAACCGGCTGGCCAAGATTTTACCGCCGACCCCTTTTACCAAATCCTCGACAATACCTGCGGCACCGCCCGGATTTTTAGCGTAGGCGTTGGGGTTCAAAATAAACATGGTTTCGTAAACGTGCTCAGCCAACTTAAATTCTCCGTCTCAAATCAAATCTGGTTCAACTAATAGGATGAGCGAACTCATCGGTTGGAACAACAGTCAACAATTAAATGTATCACACACATCCGCTCACAGGTCTCTCTTTTGCTGAGAACTCCTGCTCTCGAGAGTCGAGCGAATGCCGATCCGCAACTGCTCAACCCCGCTACTTTTTTCAATGTTTTTTACACATCTTCGTTTCTTAAACAATTCCTGCTCGATCGCATGGCAACTCGATTGAATGGCAACGCTTTGCAATTCAATCACCTGAGCATCCAATCGATGGAAGTTACTTCAATATTTGTTCGCTTCGCTCGTTTTCACCCGGCCCAGCCAATTAGCCTTGCCCCTCGGGATGACCGACAATGCCCGATTTGCTTGCCCCGTCAGGCGGCAAACCAGTCCCCTTTTTTTGTTTGGGATTTTTCGTCGCCTTTAAATCTTTGGATTTCGTATTGGACGTTCCCGGATCTGAATTGAACTGGTTCATGGTCATTACCAAACCATTTTTCAACCAGCATTCGACAGCAGAGACGCCCCGATGTTTTGCGATTTCAATTTCTGTCGCTTCCGCCGACGAAAATTTCGACAAAACATAATCCGCCGTTTCCCAATGGGCCGGCGTGGCACCAATGCCAATTCGTAAACGAGGGACCTCGTCGGACCCCAAACGCTCGCAAATGTGTTTCAAACCTTTTTGGCCCCCCGAAGACCCTTTGGCACGCAGCCGAATTTTCCCGGGTTCTAAAGCCAAATCATCGCATATCACTAGCAAATCCGAAAGCGGCAAACGAAAAAAATCCACGATTGGTTTCACAGAATTTCCGCTTAAATTCATATAAGTTAGCGGAAAAACCAGAATAACCTTTTCACCATCGACGATCGCGTCCCCAATTTCGGCATCATATTTCCCTTGAAACCGGGTAATTCCGAGCCTTTTTGACAACATACGCAGGCAGTCAAAACCTATGTTATGTCTTGTCCCCTCGTATTTTAAACCTGGATTTCCCAGGCCAATCACCGCTTTCATCCGCACCTGCCCAACTGCTCATTGCTTTCTTGCAGGCGCCCCAAAATCACCATTAAAACCGTGACCTCTTGCCGTTACTGAGCCAAACGTCACTGGCCCCATGGCCAACTGACCCCAAATCCATCGCGATTTAGGTACAGCGATTTAGGCCTCAGCAGGCTCTTCTTCGGGCACCTCAACAATAGGAACACATTGAACCAAAACTGTTTCAGCCGGGGTGATCAATTCCGCTCCCTTGGGGAGGGTTAAATCACTGGCTCGCAGCATTTGATTCAATTCCAAGTTCCCGATTTTAAGTTCCAATTTATCAGGAATGGAAAAGGCAGGGCACATGATCGTGATGGATTGAGCACCCACCGAAACAGTTCCGCCTTGAGTCAAACCTTTGGCTGTCCCCTTAAGGGCAATGTCCAATTCGATTTCCACTTTTTCGTTCACGTCGACTCGAAAAAGATCGACGTGCAAAACGATTTGGTCATAGTAGTCAAACTGTACTTTTTTGACCAAAGCGTTGTCGACAACATCACCTTGAAGAGTCACAACGTGCCCGCTGTGGCGGACGACAGCGTCCAATTCTTTGGCATCCAACGTCAAATGCTTGACGTCCTGTCCATGCCCATACAGGACAGCAGGGATTTTGCCGGAAGCCCGCAGGCGTCGCATCCGCGCGGTTCCCGTTTCCGTTCGTTCTACTACGTTTAATGTGTCCGCCACTGTTTTGACCCTTTTCGTCGACTAAAACAATCTTTAAATTGTTCAAATGAAGCTGTTTCAACTAAAACCACAATGTGGGCTGAGAGTTGGACAGTCTCCTAAAAAAAACTCTAATAAAAACTATAAAACACTATCGTTAACGATTCTCGTTACGCCACCATTGTCACATCATTTAGCGGCAAACGCACGCCATTTGAATCGGAGCACACGACTGAATCGGGATACACGACCCAAATTTTGCGATCGAAACATCGCCCAATCACGACTCCGTTGTTCCGACTCGATTCCGTATTGAAATTCTTAATTGGAAGTTGTTCCGAGCTCGCCGTAATCGGCAAGCGAACAATTCACCAGCCTGAGCAATTAAACTGAACAACCACTCCGAATGAATCAGAAACCCAAGCACTCCAACCGTCTCGGCACTCCCAACGATCGACGCTGTTAAATTCAGCGCTTAAAAAACGTCGTGACTTGGGTAACCGCCGAACCCCCAAAACAAACAAGTCGATTTTAAACAAAACCAAGCGTTTTGTTCCTTCTTCGATTGCTGTTCGTTACAATTTCCGCCAGTGGCAACCCCATTTCCATCGTCGTTAACCAACACAATATGAACGAATGTGCAAAAACGGTGCTGGCGAAA
>JBGSIY010000030.1:0-6420 GCA_041742275.1 Pirellulaceae bacterium
CCTTCAATTGGTCTTCGACTTTTGCTTCGAAGATTTCGTTCTTTATCACGTCAGGGTGCCGACCCTCAACTTCAATTCCCATACTTACTGCGTAGAGTTTTACTGCATTCCAATCATTAGGGTCAACGCCAGTGTGCTCGGCCAATAAATCAGAGTAGGACCGTCGCGCGAACGGGGGACTAAAATCGATGTCAACGCCACCCCATTGAACCGTCATGCCCGACCCGATCGATTGCAACCCATGGGTGATGACTTTTTCCGTCAACTCCATCATGCTGACATAGTCACCATAGGCCTGATAGACTTCCATCATTGTGAATTCAGGGTTATGGCGCGGGCTAATCCCTTCGTTTCTGTAGACTCGGCCCAATTCAAACACGCGTTCCATCCCACCCACCATCAGGCGTTTCAGATGCAGTTCCAACGCGATTCTGAGGAATAAATCGAGGTCCAACGCGTTGTGATGCGTATTGAAAGGCCGAGCCGCAGCCCCTCCAGCGATGGAGTGCAGCGTGGGCCCCTCGATCTCGACAAACCCCTCCGCTGCTAGCGTTTTCCGCACCGATTCCACAATTTTGGACCTAGCCAAAAAGCGATCCAATACGCCTTCGTTATAAGCCATGTCGACATAACGTTGCCGTTGACGTTGCTCAGGATCGGACAAGCCCTTATGTTTGTCAGGGGGCGGATCCATCGTTTTGCACAAAACGTGAATCTTCTCAGCAAAGATCGAAATTTCCCCTGTTTTTGTCGATTTGAGCATCCCGTCGACGCCTATCAAATCGCCCAAATCCAAGCATTGGATCAACGCCCAATTCTCCTCTCCAACTTGCTCTCGTCCAACGAACAATTGGATTTGCCCGGTCCAGTCGCGGATGTCAATAAACTGCAACTTCCCTTTATCCCGATGCAAGATAATTCGCCCGGCAGCGCGGACTAGCGGTCCCTGAAACTCTTTTGGGCTCTGAGTCGCCAGCCAACCACGCATATCAAATCCATCGCCACCAAACTCGGTCGGGAGTGGGACAAGGCTACCATCGTTGTTCAACAAACGAATTTCGCCCACGCGCTCGCGGATGTCTCCAATGTAACTTCGATTATCAAAGCGTTGTCCCCAGGGGTCCACCCCCAATGCCTTAATTTTTTCGAGCTTCGCACGTCGAGATGCCAAGACTGCCGCTTCATCAGTTTTTTCAATTTCGCTGTTAGGCGGTTCGACTGGGTTACTGTCCGCATTCATTCCAGATCCGTGCTCCTGTGTTCCATCAGCCCCCGCGTTTAGAACCTTTCCCAAAACCTATTATCCATGGGGCACTAGCCCCCGGTTTATTTAGTCGAACCGGACGCAAGCGCGTTTCGGCTGATGATTCCAATCAGTTTTTAGATAGGCTCTTACTACAAAGAGTGCTGACAAGGGTTTGCTAACGGCAAAATTTCGCCGCAAAAGCACGATTCTAATCGATTCCTCCGATGCCGTCGATTGCCATCTTTCGCAAACGTCCCGCAAATCCGCAGGGCCAGATTCCTAGTCCAATGCCGTACAGCGGCCCAACAGCCGTGAGCGACCAGATCGTTCATTCCAGATCCAATGCTTGCAACATCACCACCGCCCCGAAACAACTTTGATGAATCTGCCAGGCCGCCCATGACCATGGGGGCTACTCGTTTTCGCTTGCATTGCCAAAAGCATTAAGCCCTTCGACAATCAGTGTTCGGTTCCCAGGCGTTCGATTTGCACCGCAGCATTTGCATCGACGCAGACAATGCAGATAATAAAAGTGGCAGATAATAAATATGGTTGATTACTCAACCTGCGAACAATGACCGACGCTCATTCAATCCCAATCCATTTGCTCTAGTGAGTTTCAGCGTGAATCCAAATCCTCCATCAAATTGGGATATCAACGACCTCTTGCGCTCCGCTGCCTTTCCCCATGCCGTTTCAGAATTGGCTCTTTTGGAGACTCATATTTCTTGGGTCGTACTGACCGGACCATTCGCTTATAAGATCAAGAAACCCGTCCGATTCGATTTTATCGACTACTCGACTCTGGAACGCCGACGGGAGTTTTGCAATTTGGAACTGCAGTTCAATAGCCGCTTCGCCTCACAAATTTACTTGGATGTTGTGCCCGTTTTTGTAGTGAACGGTCTTCCGCAGATTGCAAACGACGTCGCGGACACTCCGTCAACGCTTGCCGCGCGTCCAGAGCCAATCGAATATGCTGTGAAGATGAAACAATTTTCACAATCGGAAATCGTAGCAACCCGACTGCATCACTCCGAACTGACTCCGGCAACCGTCGATGTTTTTGGTCAAACCCTCGCCGAGTTTCATGCGAGTCAACCATCGGCGGACCGATCGAAATCTTTTGTGCAACCTGATCTGATCGTCCATGATGCTCTCGAGAATTTTGACACTCTTAACGAGGCTTTTTCCCTGGACCCGCGTGCGGAACGAATTCAACGCCTCGAATCTTGGACGCGTGCCGAAGCCAAGCGTTTACTGCCAAAATTCCAGCACCGCTTGGAGCAAGGAAAAGTCAAGCAATGCCACGGCGATTTGCATTTGAAAAATATCGTTCAACTGCAGGGAACCTTAATCCCGTTCGATGGCATCGAATTCAACGAGGCGTTCCAGTGGATTGACGTCTTGAGTGAACTGGCGTTTCCCGTAATGGATTTCATCGCTCGAGGTCGCAAGGATCTGGGCTGGCGATTGTTGAACGCCTATGTGGAAGCGACTAATGAATTCGAGGATCTGGACATCTTACGTTTTTACCTTATCTATCGAGCCTTGGTTCGCGCAAAAGTCACTTGGCTCAATCCGGCCCATCACCCGGCGGGCTCTCCGCAGACGCCTTCTCAAGTGACTCCGCAACCAGACGATTCACCAGGACCCTGGGACAAATATATCGATACGGCTGAGTTCTTTGCTTTTCAAATGTTTCCCCAACTAGCCATTACGCATGGCTTTTCCGGAAGCGGTAAGTCAACGATTGCCATGCAACGTATCATGAAAGTAGGCGGCGTCCGCATTCGCGCCGACGTGCAACGCCATGCCTTGGCGAATCAGCGTCGTACAACCGAAAAATATGCTTCGGCGATGAGCGACCAGGTCTACGAGCGAATCCATGAATTAGCCACCGTGGCCTTGGCTGCTCGATTCCCCGTCATCGCCGATGCAACGTTTCTCAAGGCCCCGCGACGGCAGATGTTCGAGGATCTTGCTCAAAAGTGCGAGGTGCCCTTCGAGATCATCCACTGCGACGCTCCGTATGAGGAACTTTGCCAACGAATCCAGACGCGCCAACAGGATCCCTCGGAGGCCACCACTGAAGTTCTCGACCTCCAGCTAAAAACTTGTGATCCACTGACCGAATCGGAACGGGCCTTGATTCGAAGCCGCTGATCAGCGATGCACTCCCATGATCACGTCGCACAACGCGCTACATCAGGCAACTCAGGACAACGCCCCCCGAGCGTCGTCTGATGGTTTCCGTCGTTTTAGCTTGCTCCCTTTTACAAATGGGCCACTTTCGCGAGGGCCTTACGTATAACCCAACATCCTGCCGTCCCCTGCAATTGAGTCGTATTAACTGATGATCATGCAGAAATTCTCAGTGGGTAATATCAAATTCGGTTTTATTTTTTGGGTTTGGGGTTGGGTTTCAAAGTCGCCTTTTTTGATTGATTTGTTTTTCCGCGGCGGGGCGTTTTCTTGTTTTCCGAAGGCCTTTTTCTCGAGGGCCTTTTGGGCGATCGACCTGTTGAGGCATCCTGTGCATTAAAACGGGGAATGCCCAACGACGCTCGTTGTAATCCGACTTGATGGCGATGTATTTTCAAACGCTTGGCAACTTCTGTGTCGGGCATGGTCCCCAATAAAGCCAGTTCCGATTGCGTCCATTCACGCCTCGGACGTCCCATTTTGTTGACGACACCGATCCCCAAAAGCCTTCGTTTCCAAGCGACGGTTGGCGGAGTGACCCCCAAACGCTCCGCGATCACGCTGTCGGGGAGTTTCCCCAGCCAACTGAGTTGCTGTTTCGTCCATCGATGCGACTTTTCGGCTCGGGATTCGCCAAAGGCTGCGATACCCAAACGCTGACGTCGTTGTGTGACCGATGTTTTAGTGACACCCAATTGACGAGCGATTTCCTCATCAGCGGCTGTCCCCAACAATTTGACTTGCTGCCGGTTCCACTCCAAACGTACCGAATAACGCACTACACCGCGCTGCTGCATTTCTCGGCGGACGACCTCGATGGGAACGTTAAATTTCTCGGCCAATTCCCCGGTCGGCATGGTCCCCAACTGCTTGATCGCAGCCAGAGGGAGCGTCACCTCTTTTGGCTTCGATTTTTGATTCGTATTTTTTGACACAGCTCGCACCCCTTGAGCTTTGTTTGATTCGGCAAAAAACGGGCATCCATTTGCGGAACAAAGGGGGGGTAAGCCATGCCAACGACGCCACCGAAAACGGAACGAAAATCATCGCCCGTCGTAACGAGAATCAGGTTACATGAATTTTGCCATCGAGCCTCTGCGACCGCAAAGGCTTTCAGCACATTTGTCCTTGGAACGGCAAAACCCTCGGCGGCTCCGTTTCCGGGCCGACGTGAACTTGCGGTCCAGGGACTCCCACTTTTGTCCAAGCACCGATCTTTTAAGATCCCACTCAGCACCATGGTAAACGATCAGCCAAGACCGAACACGGGGGTAAGGCCACTTTTATTTCTTTAGCAATTGAAGTTCCGGCAGGTCCACTGATACCGATGGAATTTTCAGGCCGACACCCACTCCCATCGAAACCATCAAAGTGCAGCAAATAACAAATCTGTCGCGACTAAACTTCAAACGCCTTTTGGGTGGACGTTGGGGTTTAGACTTTGGCCGTTTATTCCATTTGCAACTCAACTACGGATCAAAAACACTCAAGTTCAACTGTCAACACTTTTTTTAATTTGCCTTAACAATGTCCCAAACGGGATCGAGCGGCACTATCAGAGTTTACGATTCACTAACAAACACTTGCATTTCAATTTTTTCGTTTGCGATCTAGGGATCAGGCAAACGTAAGCCGACATTTTTCAAGTATCCGTCTGCGAAATCGAATTGAATCTTTTCTAAGACTTCATGGCCTCAATGCCCGACGCATGGAGCTCACCAACATTACTGGCCGAATCGATATTCAAAAAACTACTTCTTCACTGCCCCGTTCGGCCTTCGCTGACGCACTCGAGAACGCATGACGGCATCACATTTTTCGTTGATCTGGTTACGCCCCGGACTCAAATACGCCCGATACGTTTCAGCACCGTTAAGTGCAAACGTGGGACCGCAAGGCAAATTCACATCTTCGGCCATTCCGTGGCACACAAACTAAGGTGCATATGCACCAAAAAAAGCCCGAATGTACTTCACCAGCTTCGCTACCCGAAACTTAATCCATTTTCGTAACCAATTTAGGTTCTTCGGTGGTGCTCTCCCCATCGACCGCTCACGATTGTCTAAGACTCGATTCGTTTCCGATTGTTTGATTTGTCACAAAACGGGAGACCACATTTCAAGTTTCGACAATTTCTGGGATACTTTCTTTCATCCCCATGAGACTGTTGTAGCGGCCCACCTCAATTATTTCTTTTCCAACAAATGGTTCTGCAATCCGATGCCGTATGTGGCCAAAAATATTTCCAAAAAAATGGCCAGCACCACGAGAAACGATATGGTACTGGCCTCAATTTTCTTTGCGACGACTGCCTGCTGCTCACCGGCAGCCGTGGGACTATTTTTTACCGACCCATCGCTTCACTCCGCGACCCAAACGACATAACGAGAATTTAAGTTCATCGCGCCACGGCGATTGGTTGACCGCTGCTGGACGTATTCCAAGCTTCCGCAAACCACTATTGAACCGATGCAACGACTGTCGACGCCGCGAGTCGATTGTTTGAAAGGTGACACTGAACGACACGGAGACCTCCGGACCATTTTTTACCCAATGTGGAGCCACGACCGGAAAATGCAGTCCTTCGCCTGGTGACAAATCAAAATAATGGCCGCGATCCATCATCTCATCAGCAATAACGAGATTTCGATGAGCACCTTGGAAAAAGGCCTCGATCTTCTCCTCTGGTAAGACCAAACGATCTTCCGGGTCAAACAAATGCACCGTTTTTGTACCGCGTATCTGCAACAAAAAGTTGTTTTCTGGGTCAATATGATAGGGAGTAACGCTTCCCGGAGATGAAACAAAAATGAAACCTTGTCGCATCGACATACCCGGGGCAATCGATTCTAGTACCTCTTCCATTTGATCCAGGCACCCGTCCAACAACTCGCGATAGGCGCCATTCTGCTCAACATTTTTCAAAACCAACCAGCTTTTGTTTTCTTTAATGCGTCGAATCGTTTCTT
>JBGSIY010000031.1:0-4652 GCA_041742275.1 Pirellulaceae bacterium
AACAATCAAACTTAAAACACTGCTGGTGTTTTGCCACACCTACGATTTAGGATTCGCGTCCAACCTGGGAGCGCCAAAGGGGGCGGCCAAAGCCTGTACAGGAATCCTAACTCTTGTTCCCGCCCCCCTTAGTTTCTCGCGACTGTCTTCAGCTCATCTATATCCAGCTTTTGCAAAATACTGCGCCGCAGGTTTTTACGAGCGCGCATTAAACGGTATTCAATGGTCTTGATTTTGGCTCCTGTATGCAACGCAATTTTTTCGTAACTCCAGTGCTCGGCGTATTTGAGCAATAAAATTTCTCGGTCTTTGGGCTCCAGGGCAGCCAAGGCCTCGCGGACCTGATCCACCCGCTCCACTTCCAGCATCCAATCCAGCGGTGAATGACCACCCTGGCAGAAGGTCTCCATATCCGCGGCTAAAACCTGACGCCGTCGCACGCCCGCACGGCGATGAAAATTGATCGCTTGACGAATCGTCAAGCGATAGAGCCACGGGGCGACTTTATCAGGATCCGTGGGCCGCGATGGTTGCTTTAATACAGCCACCGCTACATCCTGCAACAAGTCATCTGCCGTGTGCGCATCGCCAACCCGCGACCGCAAAACGCGCATCATCCAACTGCGATTTCGGTCCAGTTCGCTAGGCCAGTGAATATCTGTAGCGACAGATTCGTTCATTTAACTCTCATTTAGGGGGCCCTGCGGGATTACCTGTTAGTCGCTCGTACGCCGCGATCCCCTAATTTTTTTTTGATTTTCGCCAAATTTCCAGGGACTCGGTCGGGAAACTCGGTCGTTGGACGCGACGGGGCGACCGCAGGTTGGGATTTTTGACAGCGATTTCCTCATCATTCCCCTAAATCCGCCTACAGTGAGCAGAAATCGGCGAGATTGGTTTCCGACGTTGCGCCGAACGAAATCGTCGCTCTCCAGTGTCGAACACGAGAGTATTTCGGTTCTCGTTGTTTTAGTCGGATGACGATTTTGTACGTCCCGATGTAAGTTGAGTGCAATGTGTGAGTTGAGTGCAATGTGTGAGTTGATGGCGAACTTGCAACGCGGAGCCAGATGAGACGGACCGCGATGGGGGGTCTTTGGCCCCCGCCATCCGCTCCGACGTGGCCATCATGTACTTCACCTTTTAATCGGCTCCATCGTTATCTGTCTCTTTTTGATCGTCGGAATCCTCGTTGGTTTTAGCTTCTTTGTTATCAGCAGCCTTGTCGTTTGTGGATTGTTTTTTATCTGATTGGGAATCATTTGGCGCCGATGGATCCGGTGGTGCTGTGGAATCTTTATCGGCGGGATTTTCGTTGGGCAACTCCTCGGATTCAGTGGTGGCAGCGATCGAGCCTAACACGTCCTGTTGCTCGGTTTCGGTTAATTCGTCAAATGCCTTGCCGAACACGACTTCAGACCACAACTCTTGGGGTGGCGTCTTCAATTCGTCTTCCAACAAGATCAGCAACATCGGAAACTCTCCTTGCAACCGGACCGTCGCCGTCACAACACGTTCGCCTACTTTGGCCTGGGAGACCAAAACCGCTTCTTCATCCGCGGCCATCGCTTTCAACTCAACCCCCTCGAACGAGGTCACTCCCAGGACAAAACGGCCGTCGGGTTCGACGCTCATGGGTTTGCGGACATTCCCTGGTTCGACTTCAATTTTCAAACTGACATCATGAGGGCAAACCTGGGGCTTCACGGTTTGAATGAACTCAGCCGGTGAGTAATCTTTAAACTCCACCTTTCCCGGTCCCGTTGGATCGACTCGCTCCAACAAAACTTGGCCTTCAAACCAACTCGATTTGAACAGCAAGTGCTTTTGCACTCCCACCGAGAAATCGAATTCAAACGGTATATTTCTCAAAATCCGGGTGTTATTCCCGGGCTTGACTTCGCCCTGAAGCAACCGAGCTGTATTGGCCAACTCAAATGCCTTGCTGGGGAAAGACTGCAAATCCAAGTTGTCCGTTCTGATAGTCACGTCTCCCACGTTGGTCACACGTTGACCCTGGATGATTAACCCCGAATACTTAATTTCATCAATTTGGAATTCGAGATCGTTTTTTCGGTCAATCCAAGTCAAATCACGAATATGAACTTGATCGACACGAACCTCACCCATACCGCCACTTAATTCGACATCCTTCAATTCACGTTGGATGACTTCATCAATCTTAAAACCGAAATCGAGGGGCATTAAATTGAATTCGCCGTTGCCCAATGAGGTATAAAAGGTGCCACCATCCACCTTGATTTCATCGATAATCATTCGATTGGTGCGAGACATGTTCATCATGCCGTTGTATTTGAATTTCAACCCTTTTAAACTGGACCATTCCTCAGACTGAGGATCGTCTCGAAATTCGAATGTATCCACTTCAATCCCTGTGGAAACATTTCCTCGCAATCCCTCCACCCGCACGTTCCCTGATTCTTCGATGGAACGTTCCAACATGCTCAACGGGAGGGAAGTGTGCATGACGGCGTAGTAGCCCATGCCACAAAAAGCGAACACTAAGGCGACGAGGCCTCCACAGCCTAGAGCAAAACACCCACAAGCACGACCGCCCGTGGATGCCCCCCCCTGATACGAGCCCGCATATTGGTCGGGAAAAGGCTTCTGAGTTTGGGGAAATGGCGATTGAGACATCATGGACCGCGACAAAAGGGGTTAATTGGTTTGAAAACTCGGCGACCAGTTTGTTTTCGTAATTGATTCCAAAATCTTTTCCAAGATTTTATACAAACAGCAACAACGGCTGAAATTTTTTGCTGATGACAGCAGTTCGCAAGCAAGGTCGGGAATCGCCAGCATAAGCCCGACAGTTGGCATTCCCGCCGCCAAACGTTGGGGGTTCAGGATCCCGCCCTCCAAAGCCAGCTGGAAACTACCTTAAATATAAAAAGTAGCCTGCGTGAAGAGTGGCCCATTCCGGCGAAATTCTTTTTTTGTTTCAACTTTTCTCACTTCGGAACTTGTCGGATTGCCTCCGGAACTGCATATTGGTGCAATTCGCCAAAAAAATCAAACGCCGATTGCCTGAAAAACACTCATTTCGAGAGCGAACCTGTTTCCTTGGCCATTTTTTTCTCATTACGGTAACCCTCTGATGGAAGTCATCGCATTACAATCCGGCAGCAACGGAAACTGTCACTGTATTCGCTGTGGCGATGTGCAGATCTTGGTCGATGCCGGCATCAGTGGTCGTCAGGCAGAGGTTCGAATGGCCGAACAAGGTTTGGACATTCGCCAAACGACAGCCTTGCTCATTTCTCATGACCATCGAGATCATGTGCAAAACATGGGTGTCTTTAATCGCAAATTTGGCATGCCTGTCTATGTCACCGGGCGCACCTACGAGGCGGCTCGTCGCTGGTGCAACCTCGGCAGGATCGATCAGATCAAATGGTTTCTTTCGGGTGAGACCCTTACGTTTGGGGATGTGCTTGTGCATTCAATTGTTACGCCCCACGACGGGGCGGATGGAGTGGCATTTGTCATCGAACACCAGGGTTCGCGGGTCGGCATCCTGTCCGATTTGGGACACGCCTTTACGGGTTTACGCGATGTTCTAGAGAGTCTTGATGCGGTCGTGATCGAAAGCAACTACGACAACGACATGCTGGATCAGGGCCCCTATCCCGAACATTTGAAGCGGCGCATACGCGGGCCTGGCGGACACTTATCGAACCACGATGCTGCGGAATTGGTGTTGGCTGGCAAAAACCGTTTGCAATGGGCGTGCCTCTGCCACCTCTCGGCAGAAAACAATCACCCCGAGGTGGCGCAACGTGTTCACGCCGAATTTTTGGGGAATGATTTTCCCGTGCATGTTTCCTTGCGGACCGAGGCCACTCCCATCCTGCGGGTCGAAACCTAACCTATTGCTCCGTTGTGGACCCAAGTCATAGCCCGATCTGAGTGGCTCGGTCTGATGGGCTTCCTCATCGACGAGGCACTCAATCCAATGGCGTGGCTGGATAGATTCTTGCCATGTGCGAAGCGCCGGAATTTGGGGTTGCCCGACTGAGAATCCTCACGCTGAGATCGTCCTTCTGTTAGAATAGGGGCGAACTGCCGCGATTTTACTTTTATATCTGTTTTGAAGGCGATGGAAACGATGTTAGCCCGAGGTTTGTCGATTGCAATCTTGTTTATTCTGTTTGTTGGCAGTGGGTATGTTCAGGCACAAGCCCCCAGCCGATCGTTAGCACAAGATCTATCAAAGCGATTGGAAAGCGCCGGAGAGCACCGAGTCGATTTAGAACAAGCCCTGTCGTCTGCTACAGAACAAGAACTCCCGCACTTGCAATTTTTGATCGCCTACCTGCCCGATGCGGATCTAGGAATCCTCACCGGATCTGCTTTATTGAAAAATGTGCAAATGGCATCACGCGTCCGCAGCCAAACACCGTGGCAAAAATCAGTTCCAGAAGACATTTTCATGAATGACGTTTTGCCGTTGGCGAACATGGATGAATCGCGTGATCCATGGCGGGCGGATTTTTATGAACGTTTTTGGCCGCTAGTGAAAGACGCCCAATCGACGACGGAGGCCGCCCAAATCTTGAACGCCAATATCTTCCAGATCCTCAACGTCAAATACTCCACGGGGCGCCGCCGTGCCAATCAAAGTCCCCGCG
>JBGSIY010000032.1:0-4425 GCA_041742275.1 Pirellulaceae bacterium
GAGTCGCCGCCGCTCACAGCCAGGTCCCGTTTGCCCAGCAACCACCCGTATTGGAAAAAGATCGCGAGCCTGGGAGCCGATGTTGCCTCCGCCCTCCAGCACGCTCATGAGCACGGTGTCTTGCATCGCGAAGTAATGGAAACCCTGGTCTACCCCTGCGCCAAACACAGGCACGATATGAGTATGGTGTAAGTTCGCAGCCGCCTCAGCCTCGCGATGAAATCGTTGGATTTGATTTTCCGAACGCGCGATACTTTTCCCCAGCACCTTGAGGGCCACGCGGCGACCTAACGCCAGTTGCTCAGCCTTGAAAACAACCCCCATGCCCCCTCGACCAATTTCTTCAATGATCTGGAAGTCACCCAATTGCGTGATGTGTTCCAGTCCCGTCGATGCCAGACGGCCGGACGAACCACTGGAGGCCCCCTTCATTTGTTCCATATCGACGATGAGGGGGAACAGCGCCAAAATATCCTGGGCGTAGTCGGGATGTTCCGCAGCAAAATCAGAAATACTACGCCGATGCCCCGCTCGCCATTGGGCAGTAAATTCTTCTGCTAAAAAGTCAATCGGATCGCGATCGGTATCGTGGCTCATGGTTTAATTGCCAAAGTAGGAAAGAGATTCGATGATTTCTTTGAGGCGTCGCATGGCCCTGACATAACGAATGCTGGCAGCTTTGGGCTGAATCCCTAAAACCTCGGCTGTTTCCAAATTCGTCAGTTCCTCGAAATGCCTCAACGCTAAAACCTCCCGATCCATTTCATCCATCGCGGAAATCGCTTGATGAAGCTTTTCCGATTGTTCCTGTTTAGCAATCGCGTTGCTGGGCGAGGTAATATTGCCAATCAAAAAATGGGCCAAAGAAAACGAAGTCACCGTCCCATTGAACCCTTGAGCGTTTCCGATGGATCGCACATTTTGTTCACGAAAGGGGTCGCGTTTCTGAGTCCCCAAATGTTTCCGTTCCATATCCACCATCGTCTGTGTCACAATCATTCTCAGCCAAACAAAGATCGATAGATTTTCGTTCTCCAGAAAGAAAGGCAAACGTTGCGAGGCTGCCAACCAGGATTCCTGAAAAATGTCTTCCGGATCGATACGCCCCGCCAAATGAGTGGAGAGACGAAATTGAATCAAACGCAACAAGCGATCGTGGTGCAACGCCATTTGCTCGGACAGCACTTTGTCGGGATGGTCCGTTAGTTGAGCCCGCAGATCGACTTCGGTCATCGGTAGGCCCCTAACAACAACCGTCCCGGATTGACCCGCTGGATCGTGCCCCGTTTCAAATTGTCCTGTCTCAATCGACATCGCGATCCCCTTGGCCACCCGAACGATCGAGTCGGGCGATCCTGTTCCGTTCGAGCCGTTTCGGCGCCGCTTATTTGATTCGACACCGATTGAAGAACGCGAACAGCCATCGAAAACCTACAGCATTTCCCGATAAAATCGGCTTTGGGGATTTTTTTAACAAATCTTAACATATCTGCTGACCCGCTGTAGATTCCGCCAATCGAATTCCGTTCACATAACCAAGGTGCAACATTCGCGCCCGGTTGAAAAGGGTAGATCTCCGCGAACGAGAGGAATCGGCGATTTTTTATCGGACTGTTTCGGACATCGGACCGCTTCGGCCAAATGAGTGCGGTGTTACCTATCCATCATACCTCGGCCCATAAACGTGGTTCCCAGAACTCGAAATCAATTCTCATTATGCTCGAACAATTCACGGAACTTTGGTCTTCCCTCCCGGTCACCCCCTCATTCGATGGCGGACCGGATGCCTTGCGCCTGTTTTGCTATTTGATCGTGGGAGGCTGCATGTCTTTGATGATTCGAGGCGTGTATCACCGATTCGGCAATACGCTTTCCCACCGAGAATCCATCACGCGAATTTTTCCTTTATTGACCTTGGTAACGATCGGTGTCATCGCGGTGGTCAAGACTTCGTTGGCTTTATCGCTGGGTCTTGTCGGCGCATTGTCGATCGTCCGATTTCGAGCGGCGATCAAAGAACCCGAAGAGCTTGTTTATCTTTTTCTGTGCATTGGAATCGGTCTGTCGTTGGGAGCCGAGCAATTGTGGATTGCCATTTCGTTGTTAGTGGCGGCTGTTTTTTTTATCTGGTTGACGTCTCGGCGAAGTCCCGGACCGCAAGTCACCAGTTTGCTGTTGACGATTAGTGGGGACGCTCAAAACTATTTTAGTGGCGAGCACAGTCAAGTCATGGCATCACTTAAGGGAATCGTCCCGAGTTTTCAATTGTTGCGTTTTGATGTGGAGGGCGAGCGGGGACAATTGAGAGTCCAAATCGATTCTCGCAAAGCGATGGATTCTACAAAGCTGTTGGGGCAACTCCATGGAGTCCTCCCCGGTTGTGATTTCTCCCTGGTTAACCTGAATTCAACGCTGTAGGATCTCGATGGAACTGAAAATCCCACTGTTGCCGAAAAGATCGAAACTATCCCCCTTGCAATTGATTGGCGATGAGGGGCTCCAGCGCAGCGATCTCAAACAACGCACGGAACTCAAATTCAATTTGCCGGGTTCGGATCTAGAAAAACTTCGCCGCATCCTGGAAGTTCGATTTCAGCGACAAATCCACTCGCAAACCGTCTCAACCGTCCGCAGCCTCTACTTTGACACGCCACACTTTTCGGCCTGTCGCGCTAATATCGACGGCCTGGCCTCTCGCAGAAAAATTAGGATTCGGTGGTACGATCGCCTGCAGCCAGAGCGAGATTTCTTTTTCGAAGTGAAATGGCGAGAAAATCGGGTGACAGGCAAACATAGATTGCAATATCACTCAACGGTGCCTCTGCACGAATTACATTTTGATGAGATGAAATCGGGTTTGATGGCAACGTTGCCCGAAGCCTATCGGGCCAATTTCCTTCAGGGGTATGAGCCTGTTGTGATCGTGGAATACCAACGCGAACATTTTGTGAGTCCCGATGAAAAAATTCGTTTGACGCTGGATTACAACTTGAAATTCTACGACCAAGTGGCGAGGCGAAGTTGGCAGTTCCGCTTCCCGACGGCGCTAGAAAATTTTGTATTGATCGAATGCAAAATGCCGGTGGGCCTGGAGCCCTTGGTCGCCCCTTTATTGTCACCGTTGCGATTGCGGGTAGGTCGATGCAGCAAATATGTTCACGGTTGCCAACAATTGGGCTATGCGATGCCATAAAAAAATTGCGTGCCCAAATGATCTTCGCGGAAACTCTCGGGCCGATGTCATGTTCCAAAGAAACAACCAAACACTTCCTCCTACTGAATTAAAAAACAAGGAACCTCGTGTGATGCAAAAAAAATTACTGTTCGTGGCTACCAGCCTCGTGATACTCCTGAGCATGGGCGCCGTTCTGGTATGGGGATTACAACAACCAGACGGTCCACCTCGAGGTCCGATGTTTGGAATGGGCCCCGGTGGCCCTATGGCGGCTGATCTGAAATTGGTTGAGGAGTTTGATAAGAACCAAGACGGCTGGCTCAACACGACCGAACGAGCCAGCGCCCGAGCGGCCCTGCCCGACCGCCTGCGCGCCGCCCGAGGCAATCCAGGCGGACCCAATGGTGAATTCCGTGGTGACCCGCGCGGGGCCGGAGGACCCGGCACGCCTCCTCCAGGTGATCGACCTCCGGGCGACGCCGGACGTCCCGGTTTTGGGCCGCCAGATTTCGGCCCACCTGGCTTTGGTCCGCCAGGCTTTGGACCTCCGGGTTTCGGGCCACCTGGCGGACGCAATCAGAATCGCGAACCGGCCGAACGCGGCATTCCACTTTCACCCGCCGACGTTCCGCAGTTCCCCGAAAAGGGACTGTACGATCGCGAGGTTCTGAGAACCCTGTTTATTGATTTTGAGAACAAAGATGATTGGGAGCAAGAATTGGCTGACTTCAAATCGACCGACGTCGAGGTACCGGCGCGGGTGACTGTCGATGGGCAAGAATATTCTCAAGTGGGCATCAAGTTTCGGGGCAACTCGTCTTATATGATGACTCCCGCGACTTATAAACGGTCCCTTAACCTTTCGATGGATCTGGTCGATCCCGATCAAAACCTCTACGGTTATCGCACTCTCAACCTCCTCAATTGCAACGGAGATCCCTCGTTCCTCAGCGCCCCTCTTTACGCTCATATCGCGTCCCAATTTACGGCCGTTCCACGGGCGAATTTGGTTCGCGTTGTGATCAACGGAGAAAACTGGGGCGTTTACGCCAGCGTTCAACAGTTCAACAAAGATTTCTTGAAAGAGTTTTATGGGAGCAGCAAAGGCACGCGTTGGAAGGTTCCCGGTCGCCCCAATGCTGACAGTGGACTCCGCTACACAGGAGAGGAACTCGCAGACTACAAACAACGCTATGAAATCAAATCGAAAGACGAAGAAGCACCTTGGCTGGCACTGAAAAATCTCTGCC
>JBGSIY010000033.1:0-5798 GCA_041742275.1 Pirellulaceae bacterium
ATCCCGTCCCGAAAGAATCAGGTCCAAACACATCTTGACAGTAAAAACAACTCCAAAAAGTAAATCCCCGAACAACAACAAAAAAGCCGTAAACCCCCCATTGGGGATTTACGGCTTTCTGAGATTTTAAGCTTTTTGAAATTTTAAAAAGAGTGGGCGGTGAGGGGCTCGAACCCCCGACCCTCTCGGTGTAAACGAGATGCTCTAGCCAACTGAGCTAACCGCCCTTCGATTTGAAGACGTTAAAAACAAGTAAAAGGTTCACCTGCCGAATGTCCCCGTGACTCCTTTAGAAGATAGCCAATCGACGGGGGAGTTGTCAATTGGAACCCGGGAATTAATCGACTGAAAATCGCCGCTCGGTTTTTCGCCTTTCCGGCGGGCAGATTCGAGTTATCAAACTGTGACTTAGCGGTATCCCCCACTGCCATACTCCCACTGCCATACTACCACTGCCATACTACCACTGCGGTACCCCAGTTGTGACTGCTTAACCACGCCTACCAGGTTACCGTTTCCCAAAAAAGACCTGGGGAAGAGGCAGTCGGCCGTCAGGCCCATGGTCTTTTTTGCGATATCTCCACTCAATGTCGCATTTTTACCGCGATTGAATTAATTATTTTTGTCGTCGCCGTCATCATCTTCATCGTCATCTTCGTCCGACTTGCTGCTCGCTTTTTTGGGCTTCAGGCCATCCAACTTGGATTCCGCGATCAATGAAGCGTAGGCGATTTCATCGTCTTTTTTCATTTCCTTGACCAACTCCAAAGCCTTTTCAAACGTTGGCGTCATGACTTTGTTTTCGAAATCACGCTTGCCTGTTCGATCATCGCCAAAAGCTTCCCAGTTTTTAGTGAGCTCTTTGTCTTTCATTTTTTCAAAGAACAAATGACCAAACTCATTTCGCTCTGTTTTGGGCTTTCCCTTAACGTGGCAGGCCTCGCAACTGACCCGAACTTCTGGGTACTTTTTCTGCATGATCTTTTTGAAAACGGTGTGGCCAAACGTGGGGACGGAACCGATGACCATTGCCCCCATGAACATTGCCCCCATCAACATTGCCTTTGGGGTGACCGCTACTAAAAATCGAGACAAACCATTCATCCATTCTTCTCCATAACTGAAACCGAAGCAGCGCCGAAAAATTTGCAGCACGTCCTGCTCAAAAGTTTAAACATTTCGCACTCGCAATTATAACCGCGAGACCGATAGAACGTCCAATAACTGTTGTCATTATCGCCTAGAACGATCATTTTATCCAATGCGGCGAAACCTAAGCCGATTTTTCTGATTGACTTAAGTTGAATTCGGAGCCTTTGGGATGCCAGCAAGGGATCATTAAATCGCTGTTGATGAGACGTAACCAACGTCCCGATTGTTTTCGCCTGAATCTTTTTTTTTGAACAGTGCGGCATTTTGGTGCGGACAAGTTGGCATCGAAACCGTCCAAAATCAGGCTCGATTTAGGAAACACAACCCAAACGTGTCTCGTGAACGTTCTTCAGTCTTTTTCACGGGGGTTAGATTCTCGACCCCATCGTTTATTTAAGGGAAACCTGGCTAACCCCTTCAAAAAAGGTGACGTGATCCAAGTCAAAGCGATTGTCGATTTGTTGATTCGGCCGAGAAAAAACAGGCCCATCGGATTTTGCTGGCGATTGTCGACTCGTGACAGCCGATCGACACGGGGCCCGGAACATCGGGGCCCGGAACATCGGAATCGTGATCTGGGAGTAGGGCTAGGAAAAACAATCCCGTTTCCTTTGACTCTCGCCGTTTTGTTCCGAAAGCTGAAATGGAATCGCACCCGCGACCCAACCGAAACAAATGAAGTCGAAGCCTTCGTTCCTACCGTAGCCCATCTGACGCAGTCGAGCTATTTGCTATCGCGGCCGACGTTCATCATTTATGGGAGCTTTTGTGGTATCGGAAGAGAGTTTTGTATATTCGATCCAATAACGGATCGGGTCATGAATGGCGGCACTCTCGGCAGCAGGATCACTTACGGCAAAAGGTCTTTTGCAATTGGAACATCGCTTGGAGAGTCCCAAGTAATTGACATAGACTTGATTGCGATGTTGGCATTTGGGGCAGGGACAAACCAGAAATGGCTCTGACTGTGACGCGGATCCAATGGTGTCCTTCTCTGTAAACATTTCGCACATCCTTGCGCTCCCACCAAAAAAAATTGGCCCCACCAAAATACAAAAATCAAACTCATGAGTTTGCAGCCCTTGTCCCTGGGCAGTTCTTCCGGCTTACATCACACACAGCCCATCCGTGATGGGACCGGCACATCGTTTTTCTCTGCGACCTGCCTGATCCCCTTCCCGGTGCCCCAGTTTATCGATTTGTGAAGAAAATTCCAACGCCTGCTGGCGTTTGCTATCAAGGTTCGCCCTGCTATCAAGGGACTTGATAAGGGCTGGAAATCGTTTGAGACCTACTTACCCCGAATTAACGTGGAGAATTGATCGATTCGTGAACATCGGCTTCGATCGGCAAGGGCTCGGCAGCTTCAAACTGAGCGATGGGAATTTCGTGGCTGGCCTCATGAATTTCTTCCAAGAGAAGTTCAATATCCTGGACGACTTTGAGGAGGTTGATGACGATGTCGTGATGAGAGAAGCGACAATCTCGGGGCGCGTAGGCCTTGATTTTCCCCAAGATCCGACCGTCAACGACCATCGGTAATTCGGCCTGCCATTGTTGATTGCCACTTGTATTGGCTTTTTTCCGGCTCCACACACCATGGAATCCTTCGTGCAGCCACGGAGCGTTGACGTCGAGCATGATTTGGTTTAACTCGTGATCTTGTGCGAACTCACTTAACCGAGACCAGACTTCTTGCCAATCGCGGCTACCTTGGAGTTGAATCGCGCTTTCATGAATTCCCAAACCCGACCGCCGCGCAGGGAACATCATAAATCCCTTGAGAACTTCGACAAAGCGCCGCGAGAGCAAACGAAACTCGGCAACTCCAAAAATTTGACCGGCGACCATCACTATCAAAACCATGATGATCGATGCCAAAGCATATTCGGCTTGATGCATGATCAATGAAATGGTTCCGCCGGCGGCTGTCATGGTGCACAGGGCGGCGACCCACATCAGGCTTTTCACCGGCGAAAGGCCTTTTTTGGCCAGCACGTGATGAAGGTGCCCGCGGTCTTCTGTGTAAATGCTCCGTCCGGTGAAGCGACGTCGGATGATCGCCGCCGAAGTGTCGAGGAGTGGGATCGCCAACAATGCCAGTGGTGCAAACACGGCGTAAGCGACAGATTGTTTAAACCCGCAGCGAATCGTAATTGCAGCAAAAAACAAGCCAATCAACATGCTTCCCGCGTCGCCTAAATACGCTTTGGCTGGCGGAAAGTTGTATCGTAAAAAACCAATCAATGCCCCCGCCATAGCCAGACACAGGTATCCGTCAGGCTGCAACCCAATAGAGAATGCCATCACGCTTAAGGCAATACAAACAATAATGCCAATCGTCGCGGCAAAACCGTCGGCGCCGTCTAACAAATTGACAGAATTGATCGCTGCCAAACACCATGCGTATACTACGACGACAGAGAAAATCCCAAAGTTTACCGTGACGCCAAAAACTTCGACAAATTGAAATTCAAATCCAAAGCTGATCAAAACAGTGCAAGCAATGATTTGGCCGACCAGTTTCTGGCGGCCCCGCAGATTAAAGCGATCATCGGCAACTCCCACGATGAGAATGACGGCGCCGGCCAGAAACAGTCCAGTCATCTCGGTGTACAAATCCGATCTCACCGGGAACGTAAACAGGCTAAAAACGACTGCCGCCGTGATCGAGACCGAGATAAAAACGACAATTCCGCCAACCAGTGGGATCGAGGAGGTGTGAAGTTTGCGGGTATTATCAGGTTTGTCGACTAGGCCGACTCTGCGGGCCACCCAGGCGACCAGGGGCAGCAATCCCAGGGCGAGAGTGAGTGATAAAACGAAGGCGGTTACAATTGGAATCATGGAACTTGTGATGAGGATAAATGAAAAACCGACTTCCTACGTAACATAGTACATAGTGGTTGTTATGCTACCCAGAGTTTATGAAAAAACCAATTATTCTCGGTTAAATAACCGTTCTGTGTCGATTGCTTTTTGGACTTCCAAGAGCAACTGGCTGTAATTCTTGTTCGTTTCGTTCATTTGATTCAGGCGTTTTGCATGCCGCAAGGCTTTGTCAAGTTTGCCGTTCTCGAACTGTAATTTAGCCAATCGATACTGTGTTGTTTGATCGCTGGGATTGCTTACGACCGCCATCTCCAATTGTTCAATGCCCTGTTCCGTATCCCCTTTTGCCAGCAAAATGTTCGCTTTCAGCAAAACGTTTTTATAGTCTGACAAGGAAACTGACTTCAGCATTGAATCTGCTTTTCCCAGCAAATCGGATCTTAATGGCGACGACTCTGGGACAAACTTAATTGCATAATCGTAGACGAGTTGCGGATTTTCAGGAATGATCCGGTCGGCGATAACCTTGTCCGATACCGGAACACTAATCCGTCCAGTCAGGCCTTGGATCAGACTAATGGCCTTAACAAATTGCGCTGGATCCAATTCCAGCGTTCTTCTCAAATGGGGAATAGCTTGTTCTAGGTCACCAAGAAATAGGTTCGAGAGGCTGGCGGTGATCCGAATATTGACGTTATTAGGAGCGCTGGCCACGGCTCGTTCGATGGTTTGTTGGGCCAGTTCACGGTCACCGACCAAACAAAGAATTTGCCCTAATTGAATTTGGATTTCCGGTTGAACCGGGCGAAGTTTCAAACTGGCATAAAAAGCATCCACGGCAGGCAGCAGAGAATTCGCCATGAATTCTTCGCGCTGGAACTCATTGGCAAAGCTGTTGCCCAAACGCATTCGGAAATCTCCCATCTGCTCTTCCATGCGTCCCAACGTAGCAATCGACCAGAACTGATTATTTATTTTTTCTTGGTTTTCGGGTTTGCCGACATCGCGGGGCAGGAGTTTCAACATGCTTTCCCAAAACAGAAGCCGAGAGCGATGAATCCACAACCGTCCCAATTCATTCAGCTGTGTGGAATGGTTGGATGTCGCCAAAGTACTACTCAATAGCGCGATTCGTTCCTCAGTCACATCCAATGGCATATTCGCATAGTCCCAAATTTGCCGCGCCGGCAAAAGGCGATCCTCCGTTTCCGCTTGGCGGAATAACGAAAACGATGTCAGTAAGCAAAGTCCAAACGCCGTCAGACAAACCACGTTGGTAATCCAACTCGGTGGCTGAAGTCGCAACATATGGTTCTTTCTCAGGCGGCCGGCAAATGCGTGGCCATGTTGACTGACCACTCCGACCAAGACGGCCAACAACAACGTGTTGGCAGGGATGTACCACCCAAAATCAAAGCACGAAGCGATGACTTGGGTTGAGCACAAGAAAACCCCCATCGTGCCCATGGCGATACTCATCGAGGACGACCCGCGATACAACAGGAAGAGGCCCAAGTAAGTTATGAAAATGGTGGCAGCGATCAACAACATGCAGCCGGGAATGCCGGCATCAATTAAGGTCTGAACAAACTGGTTTTCCGCATACTCAAAAACGTGCGTTTCTCGCTCAAGACCATAGAGTCGATTCACATAGGGATAGGCCCCTAAACCCGCCCCCAACAAACCCATGTCGCCGACGGACACAACTGTTTCTGCCCAAGACTGCAGCCGTGCGTCTTCCGTGCTTTCGATATCTCCGAACCGCTGCATGAGCTGGTCATAGAAACCGATCCAACTGGTTAGTGAGACCACCA
>JBGSIY010000034.1:0-3514 GCA_041742275.1 Pirellulaceae bacterium
GTTCCCGCGAATCCCCGTTCTGTTTATCCGTTGGTAGGCGGCCTCATGCTGGTCGAGGGCGGCGGAAAAACCTACCCCGAATTACTGGAGGTGGACTGGGACGGACTCGCCCCCAATGACCGGTCAGCTCCTGAACCCCGTTTGGCCGCCATCGCTAATCGTTTTCGCCTCGAGTGGACCGCCGATTGGGGATTGCTGATTGGCCCGGTTCTCCCCTCACCCCAGGGTCGCGAGGAATTTTGTGTGGCAGTGTCATCGGCCACAGGAGTCCAAGTCCATCGTCTGAACCACACGGGGCATCGATCGTTTCGACACTTGCGCAGTGTAAAACAAGTACTGAACCTGCTGCGACTGCAACTGCGCGACGCGCGCAGGTAGATTCGAACGGGGAACCAATATCGTTCGTGAGGGTTGTAACGGAAACGTAAAACGCGCCGCCCCTTCCCCCCAAAACACAATGTTTGCACCTGGGGTTTTGGTCAAAAACCTCAAAACCATTACTACCGCCGATTGACTAAATTCGCGACACGTGTCGGCTCGAACTATCTGATAGTGGGCCAAACAGGGTTAAGGAACAAGTGTTTCTTTTTTCTCGAAGGCTTTACCGATGTTTTGTCACACAACTGAGCCAGTCTAATGAGCCGTACAACTACTCTCACTCTTGGTTTTTTACTTTTGATGCTCGGCCTCAAGCTCAATTTTGTGGAGACCTATCAACTGACGCCGACGGCCACGCGGTTTTGGATTGAACGGATCGAAGATCCAAATGTTGTCGCTCAAAACAGTTTGCAGCAGTATTTGCCGGCCAATCAATTCAATCGCCCCATTTATCAAACTGGGTACGCGACGCCCAACGCAATCGAAAACGCACTCACGCCGCAAAAACTAATCAAGCCACCAACGTGGATTTGTTGGCCGGTCTTTTTCCTGGGGGCATTCCTGTTACTCAACGGTTTGACGATGAAAAACAATAGTTAAAGCTCAGTCGCGTTGGCATTCCCGCATCACGTTGACTTCAATTTTTTATTATTTGTTTTTCAAAATGGGGCCCAAGTCGCCGAATCGCGCGGCGATTTTTCTACCTGTCGCGCTGAGCGGCAGCGTCTCGAGTTCTGCGGCGGTCACCCAGCGGAGGACCTTCGAATTGGAATGGGAGGGAAGGCTGGCCGTACCCGCCCCGCTCTTGCCCACAAAACATCGCAGTTGAATGCGATAGCGCGTGACCGCGTGTTTGATCGACCAACCGGTGTCGATCAGAAGTGCCTGGACCCCAAATTCCCTTTCAACCAATTCAGCAATTGCCTCGACGGTAACGTTCTTGGGTGCCGCAAACCGTGGAAAATCCCACAGACCTGCCCAGCGTTCGCCGGGTTCACATCGTCGTAAGAGAAAACGTCTTCGGCGCTCAATCACTACCGCCACCTCTTCCAGAGATTGGTACGTTATCTTGTTGTTCGCTCGAGGTAAATCGAGCTGAGTCCCAGCGGCATAGGACCGGCAATATTCGCGAACAGCACACGCCCCACATTCGGGTGATTGAACGCGACAAACTCGATTCCCCAACTCCATCAACGCTTGGTTCACATCACCAGGACGGCGACTTTTTGCCACCAACGTTTCCGCAAAACGCCACAATCGATCTTGCGTGGGTTTGAGTTTTATATCGTTCCGTTCATCGAGCAACCGAGCGAACAACCGGATCGTGTTTCCTTCCAGAATCGGGCGGCGTTGCCCGAAAGCGATCGACGCAATGGCTCCCGCCGTGTACCTGCCGACCCCGGGCAAAGCCAAAATATGCTGAAACTCTTCTGGGAACTCACTACCAAACATGTTGTTGATTTGTTTGGCCGCCAAATGCAACTGTCTCGCCCTCCGGTAATATCCCAACCCCTCCCAAGTACGTAAGACTTGTTCCTCGTCTGCCTCTGCCAAACTGGCGATATCCGGAAACTGCTCGATGAACCTCAAAAAGTAATCGATGACCGTGACAACTTGCGTTTGCTGCAACATGATCTCGCTAATCCAAACGCGATAAGCCGTTGGCTCACTTCGCCAAGGCAAAACGCGATGATTTCGATCGAACCAACGCAGGAGTTCTTGCCTGAATTTGGTGGTCCCCTCTCCAAAACCAACTTCCAGATCGGCTGACAATTTTTATTCCTATTCCAATTTTCCAACAGATTTCGTGGCCGCGGGAAAATCTTCCGCCGGTTGCCGATTTGCGATACTAAAATGACTTAACAGCCCCACAATGCCGACGTCTCACTCGCGAATCGCAGGAACTTTTGCGAAACAATATTTGCATCACAACATTAATGCCGTTCCATACATTATTCGAACAATAGGACCGCTGTCTAGCTCGCCTTCGTTTCTGGTTGAACGAATCAGGTTGGTGCAAGAAATGAAAATCGATCCATGGTCGACTCATACCAACCAGATCCAAAGCATTTTACCACGACAGCTAACACCATTCCTATTGGTTCGTGTCGCTCGTCATATTTTTTACAATTCAGATCCCCTCCGTTTCAACCCCATCGACGGGATAATCGATGTGCTTGTGACGACCTTACAATCGATACTATCCGAACAACCAGAACAACTGATTTTTTTTTCGTCCGCTAAGGCAGACGCCAGCGATCGAATTTTTATTGCCTGTAACGCGAGCTGTACAACCGAATCAAGTTCAAGCACGATTCAGGTGGGTCATAAACATCGCTGGATAGGCACCTTTCCCTAGGCACCCCACCTTGAATCCGAATTATAGAATCGTTTGTGAAAGCAATCGCACGAGAAAATCAAACGGAATCCAGCAAGCCCGCGTCACAGCGGGCCCAAAAATCAGGTTGAACAAACCTGAAAATCGGTCATACTTTTTATTTGGGACCTGCTTTGGAGTTTCCTTTTTTTCAAACTTCCCGCGATTCCATGACCTCTTTGGTCGCCCCGTAAAAATGGTTTTCTATGCCTGAACCTCACAAAGATTGGAAAGAGTCTGACGAACAGATACGACGGGGCTCGCCTGTTCGTCAGGAGCATGAATCTGCTTCGCAAAGCAGCACGCCGCCGCCCTCCGGCTCGAGTCCGCCGCGTCGCCGCCAAAATATTATGCTGGATACATCGTTGCATGATGCTTGGCAAAGTATTCGCGAGGCATCGCCCGAATACGACAGCCCCTATTTTAGCCCCTATTTTTCTGACGCGTTATTGGCCAGCGGAGTGAATGTTGAATTCTCCATTCAAAAAAGCGCCGGTGAGATCGTGGGCGTTCTCCCGTTTCAACGAAGAAATTCTGCGCATGGGTTGCCAGCTGGCGGGGGACTCAACGATGCTCATGGCCCATTGGTTTCTCAAGGGCATCAATTTGATTGGCAACAACAATTAATTGATGCTCAACTCACGTCGTTCGAAGTGCATGCTTGCCCCGAAAGCCATCCGCTGTTCCCTGCCCTGTCCTACCAAACCCCCAGCTATTTGGCCGACCTGCGTGGAGACACAACCGTCTCTTATGAAGCCC
>JBGSIY010000035.1:0-3320 GCA_041742275.1 Pirellulaceae bacterium
GTGTCTCTCGTTTGGGTGGACTGCTCACCGCGGAGGTCAATTGAACCGACTGTTCAGTCCAACCCACAAATTGCTCGATTGAATTTGCCGGAAGATGAGTTCCTCCGGAAACCGCGTGAGCATCATCAATGCGAATGAACGCCCCCGCGCTTCGTCGTTGAGCTCCCGGTGCCGTTGCTGGATTGGCCGCAGGCACCGAGTCGCGCTCGATTCCCGTCGTTGGAAAATGGGTCTCAGTGAAGTCCAAAGGAGGCGTCAGTTCATTTGTGACTTGCGAAAATTTGAAATGCGGACTGGCGATCAACCGCTTCAAACGCGTTTTCAGTTCCTGCTGGACTTTGGCCTGTCGCGACGGTGCCGATAAGGCTGAATTCGAGGATGTTGATCCGGTCGGCTTACTCATCATTCCAACTTTCGAACATTTGATTTTAAATTTGAACTTGGACGATTCAACAGCCGGATCGACACGTGATGGCGGCCACGCAACCCATTCGGGATAATCCCGTTTTTCAAGCAGTTAAACCTCAATCGGCCGCAGTTGGAATCCTACTGTTTTGATCGTTTCGTTCAACTTGTCTGGCCACTTCCTCTGCGCCCAACGATGTCATCTCAAACTGTTTCGTTTCATCCAGCTTCCATTCAAGCATCCATAGCCCCTAGTGCTTTTTGACAGCCCAGAAATAGTATGGATTGTCGTGGATTTTGCTAAAGATCCCGCTACCACCGGACCTTTAGCAAGACTCACTTCCCTGAAATCAACTTGTAACAATGCGCTCGGAGCAGCCTTTTCGCAATTGACATTGGCTTCCGCGTTTCTATGATAAATTAATCAACAGTACCTTCGTGCTTTATATACCGTGCTCTCGTCCTTGCCAACCACGTTGCCTTCCTATATTGAAAGAATCAATGGAGATTCTTCTGGAATGTTCTTAGGCCAAAACAAAAAGCTCTAAAAAGACGCTAATGGTCCCGAACGACACCTTACCGTCTTGTGACTCCGGGAACACGGCTACCGATCGATAGCATCCGCATGCAGTTACGTCTCATCTTTTCATCGGCCTTTCGCCTCGACGCCTTGAGATTTACACGTATTGTTATCAAGATAGAGGTAAGAGCGAGGACTTCCGTATCGGAAAATCACAGAAAACGGCCCGCGAGTCGATATTTATGGACTTTTTCGACTGATGGGTCAGGTTGGGCCCCGATTTCACTTGGATCGCGGGCTGAGCACTTATCCAGCGGCCCCTGCGGTAAACTTTAACGAATATGAAAGATAGTACGTTGACTAGCGTTCAAATTAATTCCACGACTGAGCTAATCCACGAGCAACTTGCAAGTTCTATTTTGATTTTGGACGGTGCCATGGGCACGATGATCCAAGCGTTGCAATTAGACGAGATGGACGTTCGTGGCGAGCGTTTTCATGATCATACCAAGGACCTCGCCAATTTCAGCGACATTCTCTGCTTGACCCATCCCGAAAAGATCACGGAAATTCATCGCAAATATTTAGCGGCCGGTGCGGATATTGTCGAAACCAACACGTTTGGTGCCAGCCTCGTGGGTATGGAAGAATTTTCTCTCGATGGCTCGCTAGTCCGCGAAATCAACTTTGCTGCCGTGGCCTGTGCTCGCAAGGCCGTCGATGAGTTTAACGAACGAACGCCCCACCGCCCCCGCTTTGTTGCCGGTTCCATCGGACCAACGACCAAACAAACGGCGATCAGCACCAAAGTCGATGATCCGGCTTTTCGAGGAACTACTTTTGGGGAAATGGAAGCGTCGTACTACGAACAAGTCAAATCGTTATGTGAAGCCGGCGTCGATTTGTTGCTGCCCGAAACCGTAATCGACACGCTGAATTTGAAGGCCTGTTTGTTTGCCATAAGTCGTTATTTTAACGAGGCCCAGATTTCCGTCCCAGTGATGGTCTCGGCCACGTTTGATCGTTCAGGCGCAACGTTTGTCTCGGGGCAAATGGTGGAGGCTTTTTGGAATGCCGTCTCTCACTTCCCCGTCCTCAGCGTGGGAATGAACTGCGCCTTGGGCCCAGAACTCATGCGTCCCTTTGTCGAGGAACTATCGCGGATCGCTCCTGTAAATATCAGTTGCCATCCCAACGCAGGTTTGCCAAATGAAATGGGCCAATATGACATGAGCCCCGGCAAAATGGCCGAGTTGATTGGGGAGTTTGCCGACAATGGATGGGTTAATATTGTCGGGGGCTGCTGTGGAACCACGCCGGACCATATTCGAGCGATTTCCGATCGACTGCAACGTTTTCACCCACATCAATTTCCATCCATTCCCAAATGGACTCGACTGAGCGGAACCCAGGCATTGACACTCCGGCCCGATGCCAATTTTTTGATGATCGGCGAACGGACCAATGTCACTGGGTCCCGCGCATTTGCCCGCTTGATCCGTGATGATAAGTTCGAAGACGCCGTTGAGGTTGCCCGACAACAGGTCGAGGGTGGGGCTGCAGTGATCGATATCAATATGGATGACGCGTTGCTGGATGGCGAAGAAGCCATGACACGGTTCTTGCGTTTGATCGCCGGGGAATCCGATATCAGCCGTGTCCCTGTGATGATCGACAGCAGCAAATGGTCCGTGATCGAAGCTGGGTTGCAAAACACACAGGGCAAGGCGATTGTCAATTCGATCAGTCTCAAAGATGGCGAGGAGGAGTTCCTCCGCCGCGCTCGCTTGGTTCGACAATATGGCGCTGCGACGGTCGTTATGGCTTTTGACGAACAGGGCCAAGCGACATTGACAGACGAAAAAGTTCGGATCTGCAAACGAGCTTATGACTTGTTAGTCGATGTCGTGGGATTCCCCCCCGAAGATATTATTTTCGACCCCAATATCCTCACCGTCGCCACCGGGATGGAGGAACACAACGACTACGCGATCTACTTCATCGAGGCGACAAAAAAAATCAAAGAGGTTTGCCCTGGTGCCAAAATCAGCGGCGGCGTGAGCAACATCTCGTTCAGTTTCCGCGGTAACGACGTTGTCCGTGAGGCCATGCATTCGGCCTTCCTTTATCATGCCATCAAGGCAGGGATGGACATGGGGATCGTCAACGCCGGACAGCTGGAAATCTACGAACAGATTCCACCCGAACTGCTGGAACATGTTGAAGATGTGTTGTTGAATCGACGCCCCGATGCCACCGATCGATTGATCGCCTACGCCGAACAGGTCAAAGGCTCCGGGGGGAAAAAGAAGACAGAAGACCTCACTTGGCGTGAACAAAGTGTAGAGAAACGTATCGAATACGCCATTCTCAAAGGCATCGATCGTTTCGTGGA
>JBGSIY010000036.1:0-1792 GCA_041742275.1 Pirellulaceae bacterium
ACAGTGTCCCAGTCGCGACCCTCGGGGTTTTCGCCTTTCTCCGTTTCTAAATACATGGGGATCGCCCGCAATTTCGAGTGGTTCAAAATCCGCGAGAAGGCTGACAAGCCGATTTCGCCGACTCCAATATGTTCATGGCGATCCACACGAGAACCCAGTGGCTTTTTGGAGTCATTCAAATGCAGTGCATGGATATTTTCGATCCCGAATGTTCTTTCGATATCCGCAATGGTCGCTGCAAACCCCTCGTCATCGGATAAAGGATATCCAGCAGCAAACGCATGACAGGTGTCAATGCAGACGCCCAGGCGATTTTCCCAGGTGGGTAATTGTTGCATGAGCCAGGCCAATTGGTCAAATTGCCAGCCCAAAGTGGAGCCTTGACCTGCCGTATTTTCTAACAAGACGCGAGTTTCAATGTCGGGAGTCAAGCGAAAAACGCGATCCAATGAATCAGCGATTTGCCGCAGTCCCTCTTCCGCTGTCGAGGTCGTAAAGGCCCCGGGATGAACGACCACATTAGGAATCGTCAGCTGCGATGCTCGTTCAAGTTCGTGGGCAAACGCCACCACACTCTTATCCCGCAGCTCGGAATCGGGTGACGCTAAATTGATTAAATAGGAAGCGTGTGACAAGGGAGCCACGATTTGCAAGTCCTGTAAAGCTGCTTGAAACCGCTCCGCGTCATCGTCCGAAATCGGCTTGGCCTTCCACTGGTTGTTGTTTTTGGTGAATAATTGCACACAGTCGCATCCAGCCGCCGCCGCTGCCTCGATGGCCTTGTAATAGCCCCCGGCAATCGACATGTGCGAACCCAGTTTCAAACGATGGTCTAACAATGAATTCCCCCTTTCTCAATAAAAAAAATTAACGTTCGCCCAAGATAGTACTTGCCGTTTCCGAGTCGATCAAAAAGGGTTGATCAAACAGGAAGCCATCCAACGAGATAATAAATGTCACATCGTTCAACATTTGAGGACCACTCTCGGTTGACTGCCCAATTCTACATCGTTTGACGGTTCTGAGTTAACCCCCAAGGTTTGAAATGTCCGTGTCGTTCAGAAAATCGAAACTTTCGAATCGGTTTCCCTTCCGTGTCGCCAGGACGGCCCCATAAAAACCCGGCTTGCGAATCACGGGTCCATGAAAGTGGTTCCATGAAAAGAGGCGTTGAAAGGACAGGCTTCCAAAAATGGCCTGCGAATTTCTTCGACATTTACCAACGAGTGTGGCTGGATTAGGTTAAGATATGAGAAGACGAAAAACAGAATTTTCGAGCGGCTAAATTGCGAGCCGAGCATAAAAAACTTTTCTTTTCAGGTTGAGGCCATTTTGTTGAAAGCAATGACACCGCGAGGGCAGTGGTTTAAAAGAATCCGTTCTCTTGCTCTGGTTCTATTCACAAGCTGGACGATAGGTTTGTCGGGTTCTGTGTTATTAAGCCAAGAAACCGAAACTTGGACGGACGAACAGCTCGACTTTTTCGAAAAAAAGATTCGACCTGTTTTGGTAAACGAGTGTTACGAATGTCACTCGGCGGCCGCAGCGGAGCAGGGCAAGTTACGTGGTGGTTTGGCCTTGGACTCCCGAGCCGCGGGCCTGGAGGGTGGGGACTCGGGTCCGGCTGTGATTCCAGGGGACCTGGACGAAAGCCTCATCATTTCCGCTTTGCAATATGACTTGTTCGAAATGCCGCCTCAAGGGCAACTTCCCGAAGAAGTGATTGCGGATTTTATTAAGTGGATTGAATGGGGAGCTCCCGATCCTCGCGAGGGGGATGCTTCCGCATCCG
>JBGSIY010000037.1:0-2787 GCA_041742275.1 Pirellulaceae bacterium
TTGGACTATTTGGCAACTCGATTTGTTCAGAATAATTGGTCGACCAAGCAATTGATTCGTGAAATTGTGTTGACTCACACGTTTCGGTTGAGTTCCACGTATGACGCGGGCCAGCCCGTTATCAACTCCAAAATCCGCAACATCAGCAATGATTTGCTGCCCGAGCGACTTCAAAATGCCCAGTTCGATTTCCTGCAAACGCTGAATCGGACTCAAGCCCAACGACACCACAATGAAGATCAATTGGAAGCGACCATCAAATCGTACGAGTTGGCTTTTCGAATGCAACACAATGCACCCGGCATCATGGACCTGTCACAAGAAACCGAATCCACGCTGCAGATGTATGGAATCGATCAGAAAGAGACCGAAGATTTTGGGCGTCAATGTTTGTTGGCGCGACGGTTGGCCGAGGCCGATGTACGTTATATCCAAGTCAACTATGCCGACGAGTCACCCACCCCGCGCTGGGATCAGCACTCGGACATGAAGCAACACGAAATCCACGCCAAAGCGGTGGACAAACCGGTTGCCGGTCTGTTGGCCGATCTGGAGCAGCGAGGTTTATTGGAAGATACGCTCGTTTGGTGGGGGGCTGAGTTCGGCAGGACTCCTTTTGCTCAGGGAACAGACGGCCGCGATCACAACCCGCGTGGTTTCACCGTCTGGCTGGCCGGTGGGGGAGTGAAGCCTGGCTATGCTCACGGCGCCACAGACGAAATTGGTCATAATGCTGTGACCGACAAAGTTCACATGCATGACCTGCACGCGACGATCTTGCATTTGATGGGCCTTGATCACGAAAGATTGACTTACGAGTTCGCCGGTCGCAATTTTCGTTTAACCGACGTGGCAGGACGTGTGGTCCACGAAATCATCGCCTGAAACAGAATAGTCCCTCAGGTATTGTTGGCCGTTCAGGAGTCAGTCGCAGTGGGGTGGCCGGTTTCACCGTTTAATTGGATTCTCGCGGAATTGGGATTAAACTACAGGGATTAACCAGTGTTAAATGTAAGGTGTTAAGACTTGGAGCCCGCCGCGTTGGTTCTCAAATATTCCTGCTCATTAGTTTAGTTGCTATCATGAAATTCGAATTCGATTTGGAAGTGACCGAACGGCTGTTGGCGGAGGCCAAGGCGGGGGATGATTTGGCTCGAGAACGCTTGATCGCTTTGTTATTGCGAAGTGTACAAGAACGGGTCCTTGCCACAAAATGGACGGCCCCGTTGCCGGCCTCGGAATCATCGATTATTTCCGAGTCTTTGATCAAATTATTTCGTGGGACTTTAGTTGACCAAGCTCCCAATGCGTCATGGCTCTTGGGTGCCGTAAACCGAGCCACTCGCGAAATTGTGGTTGAGCAATGGAGGGCCAAGTATAGCCAAAAACGGAATCGAGGCAGTTATTGCCGCGATCCACATAACTATCTGTTTCGCCAGCATGACGAAGCCAATCAGGGGTTGATAGAACTTCACGACGCTCTCGATTTGTTGGAAAAATACAATCCCAAACTTGCGACAATTGTTACGTTGCGTTTCTTTGGCAACATGACTGTCGCTGAGACGGCCCAAGAAACAGAATTGTCCGCTTCCACCGTAGAAAAGTATTGGCGATTGGCGCGAGCTTGGTTGCTAAAACGCTTGTCCAATCAATTAGGCGCCAATAGCCTATCGGCGTCATGAATAAAGGGAGGCGTTACATAGGCCGCAGTTTTTTGCCGCAGTTTTTTGCAACGCTCTGCTCTAGGAAGGGACCAACCTCAGGATTGTTTGAAAAGATTGAAAATTTGATTGAAAGGTCGGGGAAATAGCGGCTGCTCTCGGATATAGTAAGTAAAGCGTTTGGCGACAATTAAAAATTTGAACTTCATTTGAGGCTCAGCGACTTTCAATGGGCTGCCCGGTGCTGCGTTGGTGGGCGTCCAACGGCAAGCGGGTGAATTAAGGAGTCGCTTTAAAAAACGACCGGCGGACTTTCGCTGACTGGCGTTTTCAGTCGGCTGCAGCGAAAAAATAGTTACGAGTTAAGAGTGACAAAGAATGAATCACAATCGAATTCCCGAAACGAAATCGACAGATCCGATTCTGGAAGCATTCGCCAAATTGAATGGGGATGCTCCGCCGCAATGGATGAGCGACAACCTGGAGGCCTGGGATCGAACGGCAAGTAAAACCGGATTTTTAGAGCCCGGGGCCTTTGATTGGGACCTTGAGCCTACGTATTATCCTGGTCAAACGAGCCATCGTTCGTCCAATGCCGACCGTGAAGCGGAACGCCGCGTTGGGGAAACGATTGATCAGTGGCAGATCGTGCGTTTTATTGGCCGGGGTGGTTTTGGTGATGTCTTTGAAGTTCGCGCGCAAGCCAATGAGGGTGAAGTTGACCAACGTCGGTACGCACTCAAAATCTATCGACCCGAGAGGATGGGCATTGTTGCGCGGCTGGACATTGAAAGGCTATGCCTGGAGACCATGCAGCATCCGAATTTGGTTTCCGCGTTTCAATCAGGAACGACTCCTTCGGGCGAGCCTTATTTGGTTATGCAGTTCGTCGATGGAATCCGGATTGACCAATATTGCCTCGAGAATCGATTGGGGTATCAGGAAATTTCGAGATTGCTCGCGGTTGTGTCCGATGCCATGGCTCATGCTCATCATCATGAAATTCTCCATCGCGATCTCAAGCCCGGCAATATCTTAGTGACAGCCAACGCGGAGCCAGTGATCGTTGATTTTGGATTAGCGAAAAAATTGGGGCAGGTCGCTGGCGTTTCTTTAACAGGCTCCG
>JBGSIY010000038.1:0-5371 GCA_041742275.1 Pirellulaceae bacterium
GCTTCGGAAAGAGAAGGTGGATTGGCCCAACCGCTGGAGACCCGTTTTGGTTCAATCGAAGTCCAACGATAAAATCCGGATTCTTTGTCCTCTTCCAAGACAAGTTCTTTGTCTCGGGAATAGAAATTTCGCATCGAAGGATAGCGTTTGCGGATTTGCTCAAAATAATGGAGCAACGTCTCTCGTTCGGTTGGCAAAGCCATTTCGGTATGCAATGCGGCGTTCAAGTAGAAGTCGTCAGCTAATGAGCCGTATTTATTCATCGTTTTTCCCAAAAAGAATGTCAAACGCGGGCAGACAATGATAAAATCGATGCCCGTCACTCGTTTCAGGCACCGCGTCGCAAGGTAGTATCGTTAGCCAGAAGGAGCAGCCCGTCAATGGCCAAAGTTAAAATCAATAAAAAACTTCGAGAAAATCCTGTAAACGAGCGTATGCCATCGTTCGTTTTTGAAACCGATTTGGGTTGGACGGCTTTTGCCATCTCCCACGAGGGTAGAAATCGGCAGCAGGTATCGCGGCTTCGATTTGGGTATGCGGACCCGGCGGTGGTTTGGCAAGCCCTGGGGGGCGCCGAAGAACCCAGCGAACCGACGGGATCTGTATTGACCTGGATCAAAGCGATTCAACGTTATGCCTCAGGAGCCAAGGTCGATTTGAGTCTCTTGCCAGTGGAGTTGCCACCTGGCACGACCTTCACTGATACCGTTCGGGCCGCGTGTCGTCGCATACCGTATGGCCAAGTCATGACCTACGGACAACTGGCGATGGCGGTCGGAAATCCGGGGGCAGCCCGTGCTGTCGGCAATGTGATGCGGAAGAACCCGATCCCGTTGTTGATTCCATGTCATCGCGTGGTCGGGAGTTCCGGCTTGGGCGGTTTTTCATCAGAACAAGGTATTACCATGAAACGCCAGCTATTGCTAATGGAATCACCCATGAATCAAGCTGGGCAAGTTTCTTCCCGTTAGCCAATTCCGGATACGCGTCGAAGTGTTCTGCCTGCCACAAGTATATAAACATGAGTTTGGATTTTATGGAAGCGAGCGTCATGGTGAAATCAGATGGATATCCTTTTATTTCGACTGGGTTGATTTGCCTATGTGCGGTGGCCGTGATCCTAGGGAACCCGCTGGAGGCGAGTGGCTGTTGGCAGGACGCCGGCCGTGTCGGGGCTGAGCATGATCAGAACGCCGGGGCATCGTCGCTACGTTCAGCCGATGAAAATCGAGCTGCGTTGGCAGCGGTAAGCCAGTTCGTCGAAGAAAAATTCTATGACGAGAAATTTAATGGCCAAGATTGGAAAAAAATTTGCTCTGAGGTGCTGCCTCAAGTCATGGCGGCGGGGACCCTCCCGGAACTAGGAGACGCCCTAAATTCTGCGCTGATGCAGTTGCAAACATCGCACACGCGATTCTTTCACGAGCAGGAAGTTGAATATTATTACTTGTTGGATATTTTTTCCAGCGGGCCGTCTCGCGAGAAAATATTGGAGCGATTTCCCCAGGGGTATGTCAGCTATGTTGGGGTGGGGATGTTCACCGAGCGAATCGACAAGGTCATATTTGTAACGGGTGTCATTGAAGGGGGGCCGGCAGCCAAGTCGGGGATTCGTCGCGGGATGCGAATTGTGTCTGTCAATTCTCAACCCTTCCAACCGATCGAAAGCTTTCGTGGCCTGCAAGATCGCGAAGTGACCATTGAAGTTCAAACTTCGGCCGCCGAAGACTCTCGGCTATTACTGCAAGTTGTCCCATGTGAAATTCGCCCCCAGGATTTTTTGTTGGAAGGCATGCGGGCCAGTATGCGTTTGGTGCCTATCGATGGAAAGCAGATTGGGTATGTTCGCATCTGGTCCTACGCCGGCGAGCAATTCCATCGTTGTTTGAAGGAGGCTTTGTTTGGCGGCGTTTTGGCTGACGCCGATGCCTTGGTGATCGACCTCCGCGACGGTTGGGGTGGAGCGAGCCCCGAATATTTAAATTTGTTCAACCGGCAAATACCGCAACTCACGATGAGAAATCGAACTCAAAATGCCATTTACTTTGAAACACAGTGGCGGCGACCTGTGGCATTGATTACCAACGGGGGATCCAAGAGTGGGAAGGAACTATTGGCCTACGGGTTTCGGAAGTTTGGCTTGGGACCGGTGGTTGGGGAACGCACTGGAGGGGCGGTGGTTGCGGGATCACCTTTTTTAATTGGCCAAGATAGCGTTCTTTATTTGGCCGTCACGGGAATCGAGGTTGATGGAGAGGTTTTGGAGGGCCAAGGTGTCGAGCCGAGTATCCCGGTGCCCTACCCTCTACCCTATTTTTTGCAGCCAGATCCACAAATTGCAGCCGCTGTGGAGGCCATGAGCCGAGAGATTGACCGCGTTCGCCAGGAGAGTCCCCAGGAAAAAAAGTAAGGTGTTCGTTTTTATTTCGGGGATGGGCTATAATGAATGCTGGTTTAGGATGTCGCCGAAAAAATTCTTGTCATGTACGGCGACTCAAGAATTTAAGAATACTAATAGACTTTCCACAGGGACAGCCAAACCCCGGGAATTGATTCAGGATAGGAACATCATGGGCGATAGTCGATTTCAGTGCATCAAAGTTGAAAGTGTCGACGATCTGAGCATCGTGCGTTTTATCGACGACAAAGTCATGGATCCCTCACGGATTGAGCAATTGGGGGGCGAATTAAATCACTTGAGTGACACCTCCGAAGCGCCCCAACTGATCATTAACTTTTCCGATGTCAAATTCTTCTCAAGTGCCGCGATTAATAAATTGATTGTTTTGGAGAAACGGGTCAAGGCGAAGGGGGGGCGTTTGCGTTTAACTAACCTTCGCCCCGAGGTACGTGATCTGTTCGGTTTCACCCAATTGGACTCACTCTTTCGTATTTTTGACCAGCAACACGACGCGGTGGTGGAGCTCACTAAGAAATAGGAAGTGCGCTTTTGCCCCTGGGAGCCTATCAAGCTCTCCGAAGATTCTCTGTTGATTTTCCAATGGATTGTTCCTGTTACCCTCCTCGACCGAAACGTAAAACCCTTTGAAGAAACCATGCTGCCGACCGACGATTGGATAACCACATTGAGCCGACGCATTCCCAGCCACCCCGAATTGGCATGTGAGTTGATCCGTGGTTTTATCAGTCAACTCGAGGCGGCAGGATGGAATGAAGCCGACATTTTCGCCGTGCACATGGCCTTGGAGGAGTCGATCATGAATGCAATCAAGCACGGGAATAAAAGTGATCCGGCCAAGTCTGTGGAGGTTTTGGCGAAGTTTTCGGAGGGCCGATTTGAAGCAGTGATTGTCGATCAGGGCGAGGGGTTCGCTCTGGAAGACGTGCCCGATCCGACGTTGGATGAGAACCTGGAATTGTCATCCGGACGCGGAGTCAAGTTGATTCAGACGTTTATGGATGAAGTTGAATACTTGGATGGCGGGCGTCGCATCCGCATGCTCAAAAACCGGAGTTGAAACGCCAGCGACCGTCTGAATGATTCCTCCGCTTTTGCATTGGAACTCGCCCCAGTTCCCGACACCTTCGTAGCGGAACTCGCTAGACTTCCTGCCTGAGAAAAAAACACTGGCGGCTTTCATTAACGAAAGACGTCTACTCCCGCGCAGCGAAATCACGATGAGGCCTCTTTAAGGAGTCGGCTCTGTGCACCCCCTTCCAATTCATGTTGAAGATGGCGGCTGCGTTCGTACATCAAAATTCCCGCTGCGATCGAAACATTTAGCGAATCGATGTTAGCCGCGATTTTGATCTCGATCTGTCGATCGCACAGATCCAACAATTCCGCGGTTATTCCCTGCGACTCGTTACCTAACAAGATCGCCGTCTTGGGGTGCCATTGAAACTGGCGTACGTCGATTGACGTCGGGGATTGATGGGCCGCTACGACTTCAAACCCGAGTTTTTCTTTCAGATAAATCAATTCATCGCGGAGCGAGTCAGGTTCAAAAACGGGAAGTTCAAAAATATTTCCCATGGAAACGCGAATCGCACGACGGCAAAACGGATCGGCCGAGTGAGGGCCGACGATCAAGCCGGAAAACGAAAACGCGGCCGCGATCCGAATGATCGAACCGAGATTGTCGGGCAAATTTGTGTTGGGGCAAATCACCAGAGTTTGTGGGCTCGGCAGCGATTCGGGCTGGCCTTCGGCAATTTTTGAAAAACTGATTTGTTGTGGCCGTTTACCGCAAGCCATAATCCCCGAGTGAAACGCGAAACCGACCAGTTGACTACACAATTCATCGGGAATAACTAGAATCGGGACCTCCTCGGGGACGTTGCCTCCAAAGCTGTCGAGTCGTTTTTCGGCTAGCAAAACGGAGTAGACGTGAAACATTGGGTTGCTCAGTAGGCGTTCTACAACTCGCTTGCCCTCGCCAATAAACCAGCGTGACCAACGAGTTAAATTCATGCGTTTCAATTCTCGATAGGGGTCGAGCAATGGGCTATCCAAATCATCGATATGTTGAATGAGCATAAAATTCCTCATAAGTTCCCCCATGGATGCCCGTCATCTTTGGGAGGAGATTCGTGGATTTTGTGATTAGGAAGCGGCAATCGAAACACATTTTAATTGATAAATGCCGCTGCCTAAACCGTACGTGATCGAATCGACGTGTTCTTCCAGGTGTCATTGGGAAAGTACGATTCGCAACGGCGCCCGTCTGTCGTCATCGCGAAAAAACCGGAGCTTACACTCGCCAATCCCGTTCTCCGCGCGAGCGAAGTCCATTTGCTTCGTCGTCATTTACGAACTCTTCTAGGACGGGGTCGAATTTCAGCGGGCGTTGGAGAATCCAGGCTAAAGCTGCTGCATGGCAAGCGATATGCGAACGCCGCATCACCGTTGAGTTGCAAATCGGAGCTTCCCGCGATTTGATGCAGTCAATGAAATTGCGGGCATGTTCCAGGATATCCATTCCTTTCACCCGTTCCCATTTTTTCTGGGGCACATCGGACAGGTTCTCGGGAGTGACGACCATTTCGCCGGCGTCACCCGTTTCGACGGAACCCTCGCTGCCGACGAATCGTACTGGGCAGGTCCCCAATCGGGTGATGTAATGCGTGCTGCGATCGCCGAAAGCCGCTCTGAGGAAATCGATGACCAGTTTTACGCCATTGGCATACGTGCAGGTAATTTTGTCTTGGTCGGGAACGTATTCGATGGGAGCTGTATCGTCGGCTTGGTTCGCCCATTGGCAAAGGTCGAGAGTGTGAGCTCCCCAATCCAACAGTCTCGCCCCCGAATCAAAATCCCAATATCCGCGCCAATCACCATCAACAACGTATTTGCTATTGTACGGCCGCCATGGTGCGACGCCGAGCCACAAGTTCCAGTCGATCTCGT
>JBGSIY010000039.1:0-5161 GCA_041742275.1 Pirellulaceae bacterium
CAGATTACAAAACGCTCGAACCACATCCCGATGTTAACAAAGATACAGACGATCACCATAAACACCAAATTGGTCCGACACCATTTGATCCAAAACAACTGCGGGATCAACACATTACAACTGACCATGATCCAATAGGAAATCGAGTAATTACCAAAGGCCCGGTTGATAAACGCGAAACTCTCGACCGAAACGCCACCGTACCACGCGATAAAGAACTCGATCCCGTACGCCGTTCCCACCATCAAGCCTGTCGCCATGATGATCTTGTTCATATTTTCCAAGTGGCGAATGGTGATCAATCGTTCCAACTTGAACAACGACCTGGCCGGGACCATCAGTGTCACTACCATCGCAAAACCGGAGAAAATAGCACCCGCCACGAAGTAAGGTGGGAAAATGGTCGTGTGCCAACCCGGCAATTGAGAAACCGCGAAGTCAAAACTAACGATCGTATGCACCGACAACACCAGCGGTGTCGCCAATGCCGCTAAAATCGTATAAGCCGCCTCATATCGATGCCAATTGCGAGCCGACCCCGTCCAGCCCAAACTCAACAAACTGTAGACAATTTTCCCCAGCTTGGATGTGGTGCGATCGCGGAAAGTCGCAATGTCAGGGACCATACCCATGTACCAAAACAGCAACGATACCGTGGCGTAGGTTCCCACCGCAAACACGTCCCACAACAGTGGACTACGAAAGTTCGGCCACATGGCCAAATGCTCCGTTGGAACCGGAAACAACCAATAGAAAACCCACAAACGCCCAATGTGCACCCCAGGAAACATCCCCGCACAGATAACGGCGAAAATGGTCATCGCTTCCGCCGCTCGGTTAATACTCGTTCGCCAATTTTGCCGGAACAAAAACAAAATGGCCGAAATCAACGTTCCCGCATGGCCAATACCGACCCAAAAAACGAAGTTAACAATCGGGAAACCCCAATAGACAGGATTATTGTTTCCCCAAACCCCGGTTCCCTTCATCACCAGATGAAACAAACAGGCTCCCAGGACACCCAACAAAATCACGGCGATGGTAAACACGATATACCACGTGCGGGGCGGGCGATCCGCTTCCCAAATCGCCGCTACATTATCGGTGATGTCGTTGTAGTCCATCCCACCCAAAACCAGCGGGGCGCGACTACTTGGATCTTCGTAGGTATTATCCAAAGAAACGTCAATCGATGATGCCATGATCAGTTCTTCTCGACTTTAAGTTCAATTACGTTAATTGCCTGCTCTACGGACGACGCTATCCGCGCCCATTCCATCATTCAAATACAACACTCGGTACCACACCACCACCTGATCGCTTCACGCCGCGGTCGTCCATATCCATCAAATCCGGATGTGGATTGCGGACGCGTGCCAAGTACTTCGTTCGCGGAATGTTGTTCAATTCGGACAACATCGCGTAGGAACGAGGATTCTTGTGCAAGTGATGCACGTCGCTCTGGACATGATTAATGTCACCAAACTTGATCGCGCCCGTGGGGCAAGCGTCCTGACATGCCGCGGTGATCTCATTGGCCCCAATCGGTCGATTCCCTTGGGTTTTAGCTAAAATTTTCACATTCTGAATTCGCTGCACGCAGTACGTGCACTTCTCCATTACGCCCCGACTACGGATCGTGACCTCGGGATTCATCATCAGGTTTTGCAACGAACGATCAGGCTTGCTCAGCCGTTCGTCATTTGGGTACTTCACCAAAATTGTCGAATCGGTGTAATTCAAATAGTTGAAACGACGTACTTTGTAAGGACAGTTGTTGCCGCAATATCGCGTGCCGATGCAGCGATTGTAAACCATGTCATTCAAGCCCTCGGAGGAGTGCACGGTCGCAGCGACAGGGCAAACAGTTTCACAAGGAGCATTCTCGCAATGATGACAAGCCACGGGCTGATGGATAATCATTTTGTCATCGGATTCAGCCGCTTCAGTGTTGTAAAGATTGCTGCCAAAATAACGATCCAGTCGCAACCAGTGCATCTCACGACCGCGGTACACTTGATTTTTTCCCACGATCGGTACGTTATTTTCCGACTGACAGGCAACCACACACGAGTTGCAACCCGTGCATTTATTCAAGTCAATCGACATCCCCCAAGAGTTCTTGTTCTCCGGGTTTTGGGCCGTATATATCATACGCACCCCTGGGGTCAGATCGAACAATTCGTGCTCATGAAACGACTCTGGCCACTTCGGCTCATGGTGATCATCGTGATGCTCCGCCGCCAACGCAGCCTTGTCATCCACCGGAGTGAAGGACGCATTGATAATGGGGAGCGAAGTCACCGTCGCCAATGCCGCATGCACCTTGCCACCTTGCAACTCGGCATGCCCATCGCCATGATCGGCGTGCTCCCCAATCGGATGCTTTGCCAGGAAGCTTTTATAGCTCTCGAAACTTCCCTCGCGAATCAGGGCACTGCGGTTGCCATCTTTGTCCATAAACATTCGGCTTTGGATTTCATTTCGGCCGACGCTGTCGATGTTCCAGTTCTCTTGGATGACTGCCAATGGATAAGCCGTCCCTCGCGTCGCGTCCACTTTAACGGCCTTGTTCACATACCATTGACTCGATGAACGCAATGGCGAAACGTCAAACCCAACCGGAGCAACACTCCGATCCACATGACCTCCGACAGCGCCCGCCATCGACCGCCCATATCCAATGGCCACCGCGATCGAACCGCGTGCTTGACCCGGCTGAATGTGAACCGGCAGCGTGACACTCTCATTATTGAAACTGAAAGTGTACAGCCGGTTTTGAACCAACCCCAATGCCTTGGCGGTCTCAGGATTGACCATGGCCGCATTATCCCAAGTTATCTTGGTGATAAAGTCCGGCAACTCTTGCAACCAACCGTTGTTGGCAAACCGACCATCATAAACCGATCGACTCGGTACAAACACCATTTCCGTAATCGACTTGCCGTCCCAATCCTGCATCCACGCGCCATCGTTGGCCGGCATCGCCACCTCAGTCGCTTTAACCACAACCGGCTCGGCTTGGGACTTCTCAAAAAAGCCATCATGGACCGCTTTTGACCACAATGCATCAAAACCCGATTCACCAAATTTTTGCTTGGCGGTCATCTCCACAATCGCTTGGCCGCCCACGTCCTCGGCACCTATGGCACTCGCCAACACTTCCGCAACACTTCGCCCGGCAAACAGCGGCGACAATAGGGGCTGAGCCAAACACCATGTTCCGTCGTACGACAAACCGTCGCCCCAGGACTCCAAACCATGGGCCAGATTAAAGACCCAATCGCACAGGACGCTTGTCTCGTTCTTGTAGTAACTCAGATGAATCTTCGTAGCACACGACGAAATGGCCGCGCCCACACCCAAATCATAGGGGGCGTCGTAAGCCGGATTGCCAGCGACGATCACTAACGTCTTGATCGCACCACTTTCAATCCCGCCCTTCAGCGATTGCAACGACTCAATCATGCCCCCGCGAGCAGCGTCCAACGGGACCGTAAAAGTCACCGTCTGACCAATATTTTCTAGCTTTTCATTCAAGAGATGCGCCGCGGCATGCACCTCAGGCGGCTGCCGCTCACCCACAATAATCAACCCGGCACCTTTATTGGCCACCAAGTCTTTGGCCATCGCACCCAATAACTTGGTGCGATACTTGGCTGTGCGGTTCACCGAACCAGAACCACCCTCCAGCAGCGAATTCACTTCCGCAGCCAGCGACCCCAAGAAACTGGCAATCTGACTACTTGGCAACGACATGCGATGATCGGCCGAAGCACCAGTGATGGAGTACTCGCTCTCCACCGCATACAAGCGACTCATCTGCTCCGCATGTTCGACGTCACGACCCTGCGCAAACAAACGATTGTTTCGCATCGCACCCCCGTCGAAGTGCAACGGATCCGCATCCAAACATACCACCACTTTGGCTTTGTCCAACGAATACTGAGGACGCACCACCTGCTCAAATGCCATGCGCGACCCGGCGCGGGCATTGTCATCACCCAGCGGTGAATACACATACCATTTGCCACCCCGAGACTCAAACTCTTGCTGCAATCGCGACACCGATGGAGAAGCCGATGGCTCAGCCAATACCGCCACCGACGATAGGTCCGCACCACTCATCACACCGCGAAAGGCCGCGATGAACGTATTCCAATCCGAATCCTGAAAACCACCTCCGGTCGATTTGACTAATGGCGACCGCAAACGATCTGGATCATACAGCTCCAAGATTCGGGCTTGCGTAAACGCACTCGAGGTTCCCGGCGAATGCTCCGAAAGACTCATCGTTTCCGGATGCAATCGATTGCCGTCCAACTTCACCGGACGACCGTCATAGCTCACCGCCTCAATCGGATGGGCCATCCCCGCAAAGTCAATCATCGAGGCATAACGTACCGGCGCCCCTGGAACTCGGTTTTGAGGACGGAAGGCATAAGGCAGAATCTTTTCGGGCTGATAACGACAACCCGCCGCAGCGCCCAAGGCCAAAGAAGCCCCCATCAATTGCAGCCAACGACGTCGTGACACACCGCTGTCGTCTCCCTCGGACACGCCCTCGAGCGCCGTTCCAAACTCTTCGTTAATCACCTGCTGCATCTCAGGAGATTGATTCAGACGCTCAAGATCTTGGAAGCCAAGCTCAGTTCTGCCCACAGTTCCACCGTTATTTTTTGGATTGAATTGGTTCATCGGTGACAAGTCGAACAACTTACATTGGGTTTAATGTTTAGTTTTTCCGCCCATTCGCGGCCGTATTCCTCGGGGTTTTCCGGAACAAAGTCCAGCTGAGTTACCAACTGAGGATCTCGAATGTATTTCTCAGGATTGCGATGGCACTCCAGACACCAAGCCATCGAAAGAGGCTCCATCTGGGTCACCACATCCATCGTATCCACGCGGCCGTGACAGGTAACACAGCTCACACCGCGATTCACATGCACTGCATGGTTGAAGAAAACGAAGTCGGGCAAGTCATGCACTCGCTCCCACATCACGGGCTCGCCAGGCACCTGCCCAAATTGAGCCGACTCCAAACTAGCTCGAATCGGCTCGAGAAGCGGACTCTCCTGACGAATCACACCCAATGTAGCGTCGGCCTTCACACGACTTCCACCGTGACAATTCCCACACGTCGCCGTGGGAGGAACGGCAG
>JBGSIY010000040.1:0-9492 GCA_041742275.1 Pirellulaceae bacterium
ACGGTTACGGTTGACAGCATTCGGTGTCAATTCAGCTAACTTGTCTCCATCTTGCCACGCTGTTGCTTCCTTCTGACCAGGAAAGCAACAATGAATCTGGTCCGAACACAGCGATCTATCCGTACCGTCGGGTGCCTAATCGGGAGCACCCGCCATGATGCTACTCATTTCCGTTTGGTGAAATGGAGAACAATTGTCCCCAATTGTTTCATACCTTGATGTGCAACACCTGGGACATTTGTTCAACAAATGAACAAACTTAAAAATCTACAACGGCCAGGAAACGAGGGCAGTTGAACGGGACGCCTCAGATTGCCAAACGCGCAGTGCGGACAGGGCGTGGGATACGGTTTTATAATGCGGAAAGACGCTTTTCAACCGCATTTTTCGGGATTATTCGACAGGCATTTAGGCGTTTTGCAATGTCACGAAGGGGGAGCATGGGCGACTCTTCGGACATCTCTTTAAGGGTAATTTATCAACCCTTTGCACAAAAGAATTTTGTGCGAAGCACCTTGTTTTAGTAAAGTTGGAGACATAGGATGTCTGAGATATGCGACATGGGAGTAATTCATACAACAGTGAGAATGCGAGTATGTCGTCGATCACGAAGAGCACTCATCGTAGGATTAATCACACTTTCCACTTTGACCGTAGCGGCTTACTGGAAAATAGGTTCGTGTTGAACCAGCGACGCCATTGATCGACAATTGTGTCGACAGTGGTTGCGACGACTCGCTTGGTCAACGGGGTGATGTTTGCCCTAGGGCATGGATAAGAGTGTTTTCATGTTACGTGACAGAGGACTTATATGCGATTAGGCGAGTTCATTTTGCATGACATGGAAGGCCTTCTTTGTGAATGGGACGCTTTTGCTGAAACCCATATTCCAGCCGCAGCGAAAATGACGCCCGAAGCCGTGAGGGACCACGCGAAACAGATCCTCGTGACTGTAGCGAAAGATATTTCAACCCCTCAAACGAAGCGAGCCCAGGCTGACAAATCCAAAGGGTTAGCTCCGGAAAAGGCAGGTGCCCCGGATACGGCAGCTGAGACCCATGCCGTTCTGCGGGCGAAGTGCGGCTTCGACATCAACGAATTGGCCGCCGAGTACCGAGCCCTTCGTGCCAACGTCCTGAGGCGATGGATGGAAGCGTGCCGTCCCGACGAGACAAGTCTGGAGGACGCCATCCGCTTCAATGAGGCCATTGACCAGTCGATGGCAGAATCTATCGATTTTTTCTCATCCAAAGTGGACCAGGCTCGCAATTTAATGCTCGGAATGTTGACTCATGACATGCGCAGCCCTCTGACTGCCATTCTGATGACAGCCTCCTACTTGGGGGATTTGAAAATCGAGGCGGACTTTAAAATTGAGGCGGACGTTTCGGCGGCTGCGTCACTCTTGATCCGCGCCGGCAAAGCAATGAATGACCTCTTGGACGACATGGTTGATTTCAAGCGAACCATGCTTGGCTTGGGAATCAGAATCGCCTTGGCTGACATCGACTTGGGGAAAGTTCTGACATGCGAGCTAGAACAACTTCGCGCGGCTTATCCGAAACGCCGCCTTGAGTTAGAGGTTGTCGGCGACACTCAGGGGCGCTGGGACGGACATCGCTTGCAGCAAATGCTACGCAACTTGATTGCCAACGCCATCCAATATGGGGCTCCGAACACGCCGATCCGGACGGCAATTGTGGGGCAAACGAATAGCGTTCGGCTAGAAGTCACCAACAGTGGACCAACTATCGAGCAATCGGCCCTTGACCAAATCTTCGACCCGCTGCAAAGGTGCTCCACGGCGGGGCAAGGCCACACCATGGATGGAGGCCTTGGTCTTGGCCTCGGACTGCATATCGTGCGTGAAGTTGCTCGCGCCCATGGAGGCGATGTCGATGTGCGTTCGGCCGAGGGAATAACTGTGTTCGATGTTCGGCTTCCTCGCCGCAAGAAGAGTTCCTCGTCGTAACGAGAAATCATGAGAGCGACTAATTTCCTCATGAAAATAGATGCCTCAACTTCCGCTAATCTTGCTCTTGTTCCTTTATTTGCTCACCGCTAATCATGAACTGGTTTGGGTGGAGTGGAAGTCGATGCCATTAGTAGAAAGTAAACAAGAAATCTTTACTGGCCCATACTCGGAATGAGGTTCTGCATTCCAATCAAAAAAATGAACGGCCCAAAACAAAAAAATACTCATTCTCGTTTGGGCCGATCATTTTTTCGGCAAGACCCGATTTCCGTTGCCCAGGAACTTTTAGGCCAGCGTCTCGTTCGAATTGTCGATGGAATTCGATTGGCTGGTACCATTGTGGAAACGGAAGCTTATTTGGGAACCGGTGATCGAGCTTCCCATAGTTTTGGTGGCCGCAGAACCAAGCGAACCGAGACAATGTATGCCGACGGTGGTGCCGCATATGTCTTTTTAAATTATGGAATTCACCACCTTCTGAACGTGGTGACGGAAAACGCGGGTGTTCCTTCGGCTGTGCTTTTAAGGGCTATCGAACCGACAGAAGGAATCGATATCATGTATTCGTTTCGGCCCACTGCAAAATCGCTAACAGAGATTAGTTCGGGACCTGGCAAACTGGGGGCGGCGTTTGCCATCGAGCGCTCTCTCGACAACGAAGACCTCGTCACCAGCCAGCGACTATTTATAGAAAGGGCCAGACGCTCACCTCTGCCGCCCCGCATCGTGATTCACGCACCACGTATTGGAGTCGATTATGCCTTGGAGTGGGCGGATCGACCACTGCGTTTCTATCTGCGAGACAACGCGCACGTCAGTCGCCTGTAATCCGGTGGCCTCGCATCAATGAAAATGCAAAAACGAAAATGCAAAAACCAACCGTAAGTTCATCGAGACCCTGGCGATCCTTCGATGAATGAGTCATAGGCAGTGTTTTATCGCTAATTCAGCGCTTTCTCAGAACAACGGCCACCGGAGGGGGGCTCTGCTACGACTGATCGTAGGCTTGCTGGAGCCAGTTGAGCAATTCCTTGTCGATCTCACTGGCGGAGGTGATGCGGACACGGTGAGTAACCAAGGCATTGAAACTGCCCGACGATTCCAGTCGGTCGCCAGGCTCGACCCCTTTTAGATTGATACCGATATCGAGTCGCGTGGCAGTGGACGGTTGGATAATCGCAAATTGTTTATTGCGTCGCAGACTGACATAGGCTTTCTTCGGGGCAATCTCAATGTCTTTGCCGAGTTTCTGGACGGCTTTTAATAGTTTGTCATAAGTGGGACGCAAGGCGGCTTTGCTCCCCCCGTATTGTTGTTCAATGAGATCTTCGGCTGGTGCATTTTGAGCACTACTTTGCAAGACTTCATGTGCGATCATATTCGCATAACCGTGTGTCAAGCCATGCTCGGCCTTGAGATGCTTGACGATTTCACCATGCTTGGCGCATCCCGAACGTTGACCGATCTTCGTCCATTCGGCCAGCGTCTTGCCGGTCTTGGTTTTTAAATTCTCGATCATTTTTTTTGCAGCGTCGTCGAGACCTGACATGGGCATGTGTTCCTTGTTTATTCAGATTCCACAGTGGTCGAAACGGCTAACGCATTGCCACACGGATCGATAAAATGAAACCGTCGGCCACCAGGAAAGTCGTGATGTTGTGTCACTTGAGCACCCGCAGCAAGGACTGCCTGTTCGGTCGCGTCGAGGTCGTCTGAATACAGCACGGGCAACGTGCTGCCCGCTGCCGGTGTCTCGCTGCCGCGAACGCCACCATCCAGTCCTGCGCTGGAAAAACTGATGTAATCGGGTCCCCAATCCTGGAACTGCCAGCCAAACACTGTTCCATAAAACTCTTTGAATACCTGCAAGTCTTGTGCAGCAAATTCTAGGTAGTGGAGATGATGATGCGACATGAATTTCGACCTCACATTTGGTTATTCTCAGCATGGCAGCGCACCAATATTGTAAGTAGCCGTCCGACCAAACGCAATTGGCGGGATCGTCCCCAGGGCCAATGGGGCGTTATAAAAACTGATCGTGGTATAGCCTTAACGCCAACGTTCTCACAAAACTATCCCTTAATTCTGAGGCCCGAAAAAAATACAGTTGATTGTGTCACAGAACGAAAAGTTCTTTGTATTGGCTGGGTAGGCAACATTTGCCGAAGACAAATTCCGTCAACTCCAGCACGAAGGACAATAAAAATGGCCACTGTATCTCGCCAAGTCAGCAGAAGGAATTCGAGAAAAAATCCCGCCAAAGCCAACCCTTACCAATCTCCGACTGTGGTTCAGCAGAAACACAATTCGGAACCAGGGCAGCTTGATGTTCCGGCCCTCCATAGCGTTCGGGCGATTGGTTTGACCACCTTTTTGGGCGGAGTGATCGCCGGAGCGTTTTTGATCGCTCGGAATCACGCCTTGCAAGGACGGAAATCGACAGGGGCCCTATTTTTGTTGGGGGCCATCGTCTGGCAAGCCCTGCTTTTGGGAGTGGCATTTTCCCTGCCGTTTGAATTCCCGGGTGGATTGGGGTTCCTAGTTGGTATGGCTCACGCCTTGGCATTTCAGCAAATTGCAAAAATATCCTTCGCTGAACACATTCAAATGATCGCTGATGGACGCGGTCAATGGGCTTCCTGGCACTACCCAGTTGCGGCCGCAACGATCACGATGGGCGTCATGGTCGGGGTATTGGTGACTTTAGCGACTCTGTTCGGCTAGTGAACGAAGAAAAAAGGACGGGGGTTTTCAGCGAAACGACCTCCGTCCCCTTTGTTTTCTTAGAGGGCTACTCCGCAGTGCGAAACTCGGCAACAACACTACCGCCGCTGAGGAGTTGTAGTTTGTTGCCATTGACGTGAAAACCATTTACTGAAGCCATTGTCTTCGAGAAATTTCGCTCCAGTTCCATTAAACCTGGGGGCCCCGCCAGCTTGGTGCTTACCAATTGCCCTAGGGTAATACTTCCGTTGTCGATCAACGCGTATGACCCCGACAAACGATTTACGCCACCGAAAATGGCAACCTTGCCGCGCTGGAACTTCATGGTGGGTGGCTTATCGCTCACGACCGGCTCGCCGTTAAGCGAAACGAGTGCCCATTCCTTTCCGGCGGCTTGATTCACCTCGGCCATGTCACAAACATGAGCCCGCCACATGTATGACATGCCCGCATATTTCGAAGGAGTCTTTAATGGTTTATCAAAGTCGATAGGGGCTGGAAAAATCGTGACGCCATCTTTGATCGTCTCGACAACCTTGATGTCTTTAATGGATCTAGGATCAACCTTGAGCGGATCTCTATCCAGAATGACTAAGTCAGCCCGCTTGCCTATTTCGAGGGTACCCTTGCTATCGAGTTCGTCGTATTGCTCGGCGACCCACTCGGTCATCGCTTTCAAGCCCTCGTATGGCGTCACCCGTTGACCGGGGCCAATTTCGTCACCGCGGCGGGATGTTCGATTCACCGCGGACCAAAGCATCGTCAGCTGATCGAGCGGAGCGACGACAAAGTCCGTGTGGTTACTCGGACGAAGCCCAGCATCGATTGCGTCTCGCATCGGGCTGATGTACATCGTCTGTTCCTGGCCTCGATTCGCAAGATGTGCTTCGGCAAAGTAGTACGTGTGTAGGGTATAGAAAGAGGGACGTACCTGGTACTGTACAAACTTGGGAATGTGATCCTTTCGCATGAACTGAGTATGAATTGTTGTCACGTTCCATGGCTTGCTATAGTCGCCTGCTCGAGCGAACTCGTAGGCCGTCAGAAAAGCATCTACCGAAGCATCTCCATTACAATGAATGTTGAGCGGCACATTCATGTCATAGACTTTCTTTACCATGTTGTTCGCAAGGTCTTGTGGGAACGTCGGCTCTCCCGTCCAATTCTTTTCTCCCCCGGGACCATCGGTGAGATAGGGCGTCGTGAAGTACGCTGTTCGGCCTTGGGGCGAGCCGTCCAACGTAATCTTGACACCGCCGATTTTGAAGCGATTCTTGTAGCTGCCCCATTCCGATAAAGGCACCTCAGCCAAAACGTTTTCCACATCGGTAACAAAAGGAAACGCAACCACGTCGATAATGTTTGCTCCCGCGTCACTCGCACGCATCATCGTTTGAATTTGTGGTAAATGAGAAGCACCTTCATGAGCTGTGGTGACGCCGGTTTCTGCGTACAGCATTTGACCCGCTCGAGTCCAATCGATCTCCTGTTGAGCCGTCATGGGCTCGGTTTGCTCTATTATCGGAAGGAAGGCCGTTTCCATGATTAAACCCCAGGGCTCAGGGGTGTTTGGTTTACGCACGATCACGCCGCCGGGCGGAGTTTTGGTTTCAGCATTGATGCCGTATTTTTTCAATGCGAGGCTATTCATTACCGCACCGTGCATCGAGACGTGATCAACGCGGACAGGATTGTTGGGGAAGGCCTCGTCCAAGTCATCACGATTGAGCAATCTCCCCTCTGGCATGACCGAATCGTCGTAGCCGTAACCCATGATGAGTTCATCCGGGACAACTTTTCGCTCGGTCGCGTATTTTTTTAATTCGGCAATAATGCTGGGAACGTCTTTTCCAGGCCCAGAGGGTGGGGCATAGAGTTTGCACTGATTGGCGACAAGAAGTGAATTGATGTAGTGGCTATGGGCATCGAGAAAACCGGGCAACAACGTTTTGCCGCCCAGATCCACAACACGGGTTGTCTCCCCCTTCATGTCTAAAGCGGCAGCCTTAGGGCCAGCAAAAACAATCTTTCCGTCCGTCACGGCTAACGCTTCTACGTACGTCGGCTCGGGACCGGCCATCGTCAGGATGGAACCGTTATGATAGATCGTGTCGGCTGTTTGGCCGAAGACTGTGGTGCCAAATGTAAGTGCCATGCTGAATGCTAAAAGTAATAGGCGTAAGGATGCCATTATCTATCCGTCCTATAAATTGATGGTTAAAGGTTGCCACAGCCCCTTGCGTAACTGTTCCGCCACCGCGGGCGATTTGGTTGTATCGTGTCTCAGCTGAATTCCCGCCGATCACCCAACATTGGTGACTGGAAAATGTTGTCCAGGCTGCGATATTGTAGACTGACCCAACCGATCGTAGCAGTAGAGATCAATTGGACTTTTCCCAAGACCACGGCGTTGCTCGCGATGTCGAATGGGACCAGCCAGCTAAAACTCTTTGGTTCGTTCTCTGCGATGATAGTCTTGAGTACCGATCGCCCTTACCCGGATACCGATACCCTATTCGATGCTGGTCTCGCAAACCGCCAAGGGAAGCAACCGGCCCCACGAGTGCGCCGGTATCCCACTGCGGATGTCCTGAAAATGGCGACCTCCGATACTCTCGCAAATTGAACCGGCGTAAAAAGTTGCTTCTTTCGAGTTGTCGTTGCCTGAGCAGAGGCTACCGTCGGGGCGGGCATGCTTTTGGCATCGCCGTCATTGGGTCAGCGATGGGGTAGAAGTCATTGGGAGTATTCGCGGCTATAATAGACTGGTAACACTCGCATCGAGTGGGGTGTCGAGTTGGGCTAGATCATCCACCGTACGGAATGGAATGCCAGTGTCTGGGAAATCCGTTCGTCCAGGCTGGGAATACGGCGAAGATCTCCCGAAGTCATTCGTTGTTTTCTCAAACTCAGTTGGCCTTGTGCCGGTAACATTCCCATGAAGTCCATTTCTTTTTTCTGCAACGTATTTTTACTGGCGACGGTGATTTTTTCATCGACCTGTACCGCTTCCGGCGATGATGACTTCACTTGGAAAGATCCTGCGACGGCGCTGCGTGAAGATCCCGACTTCGCGGTTCAAGGCGAGTATGCTAATGACAAGTTCGGCGCACAAGTAGTTGCCCGGGGAGCAGGTCGATTTGACGTGTATGTCCTTGAGGGAGGACTGCCGGGCGCGGGATGGGAGCCTGGCAAGTCGCGTTCCATGCTCACGGGCGAACGCAAAGATGACAAAATTGTATGCGCCGATTCGTCCGGCACAATCATCGCGACATGGGAGAATGGACTCCTGTTATTGACCGCAGGTGGCGTGCAGCATCAGCTCTCACAGATTGAGCGTCTTAGCCCGACCTTGGATACACCGCCACCCGCCGGCGCAGTAGTGTTGTTCGACGGCACCTCAACGGAACAATGGGAAAACGCCAAGATCGAGAACGGGCATTTGCAAGCCACGGGAGCAATAACCAAACAACGTTTTGGTGACTATCAGTTGCATGTGGAATTTCGCACGCCCTACAAGCCCGTGGCTCGCGGTCAACAACGAGGCAACAGCGGGATCTATCACAGCGGACGTTGGGAAACGCAAATCCTGGATTCGTTTGGCCTCGATCCGAAAGATAATGAGTGCGGCGGCATCTATTCGATTGCCGAGCCCCGATTGAACATGTGTTTGCCGCCGCTGGTTTGGCAAACTTATGACGTCGAGTTCACGGCTGCGAAATTCGATGGTTCCGGCAAACGTACCGCTTGGCCACGGATGACCGTACGACTCAATGGCGAACTCATTCACGAGGATCAAGAGCTGGCAAAGGATTTTACCACCTCCGCGCCCCTTTCCGACTCGTTGGATGGTCCGCTGGGCCCGGTGTTTTTACAGGAACATGGCAATCCGGTTGAGTTTCGCAACATTTGGATCGTGCCCGGCGAATCGCAGGAGCCATCAACTCCGGCCCAACTCATGGGGCAACGTTTTCTAACCTTGAATACGATCGTCCGCGTTCATCAAATCGAAGTCACTCGCGATGTCGCGCACGGCCCGGATGAATCGAGTATTCACACAACGGCCGAAGCACGGACGTTTCGCGAGGCGATCGAAACCGCTTGGCCAGGAGCAAGGATCACTTGGGCTTTTAGTTGGCTGGCCCTGCACGATGAACGCCCCCAGTACCGCGAGCTACGTGATCTGATCGTTACCTATCAGCAGAAGTTCGGCGATGAGATCACGTTTATTCCGGGTGCCTACTTTTCCAACATGTACAATACTCGAGACCAAGTGAATCGCGACCTGCACGAAGGCTTGAAACGCGTTTCTGAAATCGTCGGCAACGGCTATCGTCCCCAGAGCGTTGTCGCGGGATTTTTGTCGGCTGACAACTTGCGTTACTTGGCGGAGGTGGAGGGTATCCACGTCTGCCAGGGAAATATCTGGAGCCAATACGCCGTCGATAATGGGGACGGCGAAGGCTCCATTTGTTATCCGTATTACCCGTCGCGCGAGCATTTCTGTAAGCCTGCGCAGGGGAAACATGACTTGATCGATTGCATCAACCTCGACGGGTGGACAGTCGATTTTCTTGCTGCTCGAATCCCCGGGCAAAAAAGGGTTGATGGCGAGCCATGGCGAAGTCGCCAAGGAGTTGGCCCCATTGAAACGGTACTGGATATGGGCACGGAACGCGGCACCCAGTCGATGCTGGCCACCACCGCCGCACATTTCGATGATGGCTTTGCGAGAAACGGTTTCGCATGGGTCACCTGCGGTTGGGAGATGGGCCTGGTCGAGGCCCGCAAGA
>JBGSIY010000041.1:0-4747 GCA_041742275.1 Pirellulaceae bacterium
GCCCGCACCAGCGAGGAAAGTACCATTTACCATTCGGCCGTTCTGCCGGAATTTCAAGGTCGCATTGTCGAACTCCTGTCCGATCTGATGCGCCCCAGTCTCCGAGAAACTGACTTTGAAACAGAAAAAAAAGTCATCATCGAAGAAATCATGATGTACCAAGACCAACCGCCTTATGGCGGTCATGAATTGTTAATGTCCCATTTTTTCAACGGCCACACCCTGGGACAAAGCATTTTAGGCTCGGTTGAATCAGTAGGCGCCCTCACCGCAAATCAGATGAAAGTCTACTTTGACAGTCAATATAGCCCCGGCAACATGGCTCTGGTCGCTGCGGGTAAGGTCGATTTTGATCGCCTGGTCGCTGACGCCGAGCAATATTGCGGCAGTTGGGTTCGGCATCACATTCAGCGGCCCACCGTCCGGCCGAAAGTTCAATCGTCATTCGCCTCGATGATCAAAGACAATTCGACACTCCAATATGTGATGCAACTGGCACAGGGTCCGGCGACGGAAGATCCGGAGCGTTTTGCCATGCGAGTTTTAGCCACGATCTTAGGAGACGATGGAGGAAGCCGCTTGTTCTGGGAAATGCTCGACCCGGGACTTGCCGAATCGGCGGGCATCGGCAGCTATGAATTCTTAGGTGCCGGCGCTGTGATGAGCTATTTCTGTTGCGCCCCCGAGGACGCTCAAGACAATTTGGCTCGTCTGACACAAATCCAACAAAGCGCGCTCGCAGGAGTCACCGAACGCGAGGTCGAATTAGCAAAACAAAAAATCATCGCTCACATTTTGCTGGCCAGCGAAAAAACCGAGTCGCGAATGTTCAGTGTCGGTTCTCAATGGCTGAACGGGCTAGAATATAAAACCCCCAAAGAAATTGCCGAATGTTACAAGGCCGTTACGATTCAACAAGTAAACGATGTAGCACACCAGTTCCCTTTGACCCCCAGCTGCACCTTGAGCGTCGGCCCCAGCGGCGATTTGACGCCACCGGAACTAACCTGACCTCCCCCATCCAAAACCCGGCTCCCCCGTTAGCAACAACAACCGGTCAACGGGGACAGGTCCAATTACCTATCTTTGTCCCCTTTTTACATTTGCTCATTACGTGACAAGTAATTACGATCGTTTTGAAATAATTTCCTGATCTACGCGGATAGGGGTTAGCAGCTATTAGTCGGTGGTTTAGCGCAACGACACCACCGGAAGGTTGTTGCGAATACAATAGTACCCTGAAAGGGTGCCAGCCACGAATGGCACAGTCATTTCCGTAACTACTTTGTTTTAAACGAGTTGTCTCCATTTTCCAGTATCGCTTTCAAGACTTCGCGCGGGTGCAACATCAGGTTTTAATTGCTTGCCGGCTGCTTTCGCACTCTTGACTCGAAGCGGACTTGGCATTTTCCTACAAGGCACTTGCCGATCTGTCCAAGTCGGCTGACGCAATCAGCTCGGCGAGCCTCAGCGATCATGGTATCAATTGCCATTCGTCGATGGCGTCAATTGAGTGATCATACCCTCAATTTCGCTTTCGGATTTGCTGTCTATTGACAAATGTCAATTTTATTGTAAATTGACAAATGTCAATAAGGTTTGTAAGAGGGAACACTTTTTGTGAAACAACAAATTCCAGCAGCCGAACTTGAGATTCTGGCGATCCTGTGGGAGCTTAGCGAGGCCACTGCACGAGAAGTGCGCGAATCACTCCAACCGGTCAAAGATCACGCCACAATCAGCACGCTGCTACGGCGACTTGAGACCCGGGGACTTGTCAAGCGAAGCCGACGAACCGGAGAACGCGAGTTTCGCTACCGCCCCATCGGAAAACCTGAGACGGTTCGCATGTCGCTGCTTGTGAATCTATTGCGAAAAGCCTTTGCGGGAAGCGGTATTGAAATGGCCCAAACATTGTTTCAGGCCACCAATCCATCCCCGAAAGAAATCGATGAATTGCAGGCACTTTTAGAAAATCTCAAAAACGCCAAGGGCAAGGAGAAGTAACATGTCAATCTGGTTCGAACAGATCAATGGAATCGCAGATATTTGGGCACAAAACGTTATTTCATTGGCGGTCCAGGCGACGGCCGTCGCTGGCGTGCTGCTGATTGTGAGCGTATTGCTCAAGCGAGAACTGACGGCTACGGTTGCGCATGCCGTGCTGTTGATTGCTTTGCTCAAGTTCGCGATGCCTCCCCTGTGGGTAACCTCGATTTCATTGATGCCATGGAGCCAAGTTCCTTTTGCAACTGTTGATAACACAGGACCTTCCTCCTTGGTCGGCAGTACAACAGTCTTATTGCCGCAACTAGTGTCCTCATTTGGCTTCGAACCAACTGTCAAAGATTCGACAGAGTCGAACCAAACTTCGGAGCAATTCCTAAAGTCAATGAACGCCACGCTGCCAATGTCCACCACCGGCGATTCTTCAGTTCGTTCGACAATCCCTGCAACGCCTTCAGCACCTGCCTCCCAAACTCAGATCAAACGAAATACGTGGCTTATGCTGGCTCATGTGGCAGGTTCTCTTGTGTTCTTGACGGTGTTACTCATGCGTTTGGTCCGCTTGAGAAAGATCGCGAATCGGTCGCAGCGGGTGAGCCAAGCTGATTGGCAAGCTCAACTTGACCATCTGTTGAATCAGTATGGAATTTCCAGGCGAGTCAAATTGTTGCAGTCAACTGAAATCGGCGTGCCAATTTGCTTTGGTGTTTTTACCCCTTCGATCGTCGTGCCGTCTGCGCTGGTGGGTAACTCTGAATTGGCACGACTGGTTTTGTCGCATGAATTGGCTCACATTCGCCGCCAGGATGCATGGGTGAATTGGCTGCAAAATTTGTTGTTTGTTGTTTGGTGGTTTCATCCGATGCTGTGGATTGTAAATCGTCAATTGAGAATCTTACGAGAAGACGCATGCGATGATTTGGCCCTGACTTATGGCCAAATTAAACCCACCTGTTATTGCGAGGCACTCATACAAGTTGCCCAAAGTTCCGTTCGTTCACATCGGGAGTTGGCCAACATTGCCTTGCCTATGTGTCGGCACCCTCTAGCGGGACGTCTGCGACGGATCATGAATGGACGAATCAATCGAAGTGGTAAGATATCATTGGTCGCCATCGCATGTTTAGTGATGGTCAGCCTGATCGCGTTGCCAGGAGCAGGCCCTGCGAAGACAGAATCTTTACCAACGGCAAATGGAAACAATTCATCCGCCAACAGTTCTCGCGATTTGGAACAGTCAGAAGTCAATAGTATTGCCCAAGACAACAATCCCCAGACATCGTCCCCCAAAAAGGCGAGCGGCGTGATCGTTGACCCCCAAGGCAACCCAGTTCCTGGGGCACAGGTATTCTATCAAAGACTCGACTTAACGGCACCCCGCGAAATAGTTGTCACCGCTGATGCTCACGGCGCCTTTGAAATTGAGTTCCCGCAAGATGTAGGCGAATTCGATCAATACCACTTATGGTGTTATTCCGAAAATCATGCAGTGAGGGTTGTGCAAGTATTAAATATTAAGTTTAACGATGCAGGCGTTGCAGCAGGATTAGAGATTCCGTTGCCACCCAAGGCGAATACTTCATTTAAAATAAAGAAGCCCGACGGCTCTCCACTCGCAAATGAACAAGTGACGCTAAACAATTTGTGGGTTCCAAATGGCACCTTTATGGATTTTGAATCCCGTAAATTAATCTATCCTGCTCCAAATGAACTGCGGAAAATTTTAACTCGGCTCACGGACGAAAATGGTGAATTGAAGATCGATTACGCCGTGCCTGCAAGCCTGGGAGAGTTTACAATCGAAACGGAACAATTTGGACTACAATCGTTCGGAGTACCCAGAGAGAGTCCCGATGTACGCTTGTTAAGAACCGGAACGATTGAAGGGACCCTAAATGCAGACAATCCTAGTGACTATGCGGGTACGAAGGTAACTATTAAAACGGGGACGACTCTTTATGGTGCTTTGGCAGGTCATGCTCAAGTTGAAATTGATGAACAAGGCACTTTTTCTGTTCCATCCATTGCTGCCGGCCCTCTGAACATCACCATTCATTGGAAAGAAGGCATGCCGATCTACCCTCTGATCAGCATCCCACGTCAAAAGCTGCAGCCTGGCGAAACATTGTTCTTGGAATCCGAGTCCGATCCTCGAAAAATCGTAACAATTAAAGGGCGGGTTATCTCAGAAGATACTCAGACTCCGTTATCCAATGTTATCATTGGTGTCACCGATGCACGCGGACTTGTTGGTAGGTTTGGTGATCTGAAAACTGACGAAAACGGCGAGTTTCAGTGTCAGGTGTGTGAGGGAGATATTGCTGTCAACGCCCACTCAATCGGAAGTCTCGATCATGAGCGTTTGAAAAGCCTCTCGTATCCACTCGGATTGAAATTCAAGGTGACGGCGGATCAAGCATCGCCGATTCAAATCGACGACTTGGTATTCGAGAAACGTCCAATTGCAAAAGGGAAGCTCGTTGATCGCAATGAACAACCGGTAGCGAACGCCATCGTGGCCTATTGCTGTGGGCCAGTTGAGCAAATTTTCGGTGAGGCGACGACTAATGATGCTGGGGAATTCGAGATTGTTTTAGACCGGCCCTATCGTGCGACTATCGAACGGGATGGGCGAACCTACACTCCCTTCTACGCCTTACTAGAAAAACCCAGTAGTAACGCAGTCCTCCTGGAACACATGCGTTTGATCATTAAATCGTCTGATCTCGACAACCTGATC
>JBGSIY010000042.1:0-4109 GCA_041742275.1 Pirellulaceae bacterium
GATGGTGATTTGTTCGCAAATTTCTTTCATGAACAGGGGGACACGTACAGGGAACTCGCCATCCAAGTCGATTTTGGCTTCCTGTTCCATAATTTGAACGCCCAAATCTCTGTACCGCGGATAATGAGTTTGGATGAGGGAGCCGATCCGGTCTTTCAATTGGGGGATGACTTTGCCGCTACGATTAAACGTCGAGGGGTTAGCTGAGAATAGAATCAGCACGTCGATATCAAACTTCACTGGATAGCCGCGAATTTGCACATCGCGTTCTTCCAAGATATTAAACAAGCCGACTTGGACCATTTCGTCCAACTCGGGAAGTTCGTTCACAGCAAAAATCCCGCGATGCATACGGGGGATCAGTCCGAAGTGAAGTGCTTCCTCTGTGGACATACTAGCACCACCTGCCAATTTCGCCGGATCGATCTCGCCGATGATATCGGCAAATTTGGTCCCGGGAGCGAGGCGTTCGGCATATCGATCGGCACGTGGCCACCAGCGGATGGGAATGTCTTGATCGTCGTGTTCGGCCACAAATCGTTTGGCCACAGAGCTGATTGGGTTCAGGGGATCCTCATGAAAGGGGGACCCGGGAATGTCCAGATAGGGGATCACTGGATCCAGGAAATTGACAAGGCCTCGCATCAAACGGCTTTTGGCCTGCCCTTTTTCACCCATAAACAACATGTCGTGGCCGGACAGTAAGGCGATATTGATCTCGGGAATCACAGTTTCCTCGTAGCCGACAATTCCAGGGTACAAGGGTTGATCCGCGGCCAATGCTTTTAAGAAATTCTCCGATATTTCTTGCTTGACCGATCGCGACTGCCAACCAGTTTGCTTCAGTTCCTGTAAATTTCCTGCCAAAGAACCTACTGCGACGGGGGCGACCATTTCGTTCATTAAAAAATTCAATCCTGAGAACAAAGGGAAATGAAGGAGTGACTCGGCATTCGGTGTCCTCAAGATCCATAGAGAATAACGATCTAAGAGCACCGAAGACAATGCAGGCCGATTATATTCCGATTTCAAGCGAAACCAATGATTTTGAGTCGAAAGTAGCTTGTTAAATCGGAAATGTGTTTGTGGACACTTTTTTGCCTTAGCCTAATGAGACCCGCAATCCTACATTTGTGATAACATGACCCCCATCAGAATCGGTTTCATTTGGATTTGACGGCCGCATTTAATAATTTCTATTGAGGGTGCAATTATTTTGTCAGCGATAAAGTTTTTCTATTTTGATTTGGGCAATGTACTCGTCGATTTTTCTGTCGACATGGCTTGTACCCAATTGGCTCAAGTGCTGGAAGTCGCTCCGGCCGAAGTGTCCGCAGAATTGTTTGAAAAAGGCTTGCAAACGCGGTATGAGACCGGTGAAATCTCGACGGTTGAATTTTGTGAATTCCTTAATATACGGTGGGGACGTGGTAAGTCGGTTGCCGAGATAGAGCGGGCGGCCAGTGACATGTTTGCACTGAATCACGATACATTGCATTTGGCACGGCAAATTAAACAGGCCGGGATTCCGATTGGCATCCTCTCTAATACTTGCCCAGCTCATTGGGAGTTTCTTGCCGCGGGAATGTTGCGCGATTGGCTGGGCGAGTTTGACCACGTGGTCCTGAGTTACGAAGAAAAAGTCATGAAACCGCATCGAGATATTTATGATGCGGCAAGTTCTCGTTCGCAAACTCACCCTTCCCAAATCATGTTCGTCGACGATCGGATGGAAAACGTTGTCGGGGCTCGTCAGGCCGGATTGGTTGCCGAACCGTTTCTCGGGGCGCTACAGTTACGCCAACAATTGCAAGATCGTGGGGTTTGCCTAAATTAAAAATGCTCTCATAATGTTCAACTCACCGGAGTGGTGTGACACGGTGAATCGCAACACCAACACAGACCCAGGAACAATCATGCAGAGGAGTTCATCATGACAAACAACGAGCATCCCGAACACGTCGTGCGCGGAGTCTGGGTTCCCGGATGGCATCGGTTGGACCAGTCTGTTGAGCTCGGGCAGAGCGGTCGGTTTTGGTTTCATGCATCCCAAAGTGGGTTGACGAATTCAGTCGATCAGCCTGGGCCGGCAACGTTGTCTTTCTTTAATTGTCTTGATTCCGCGGAACGGCAATCCGAGGTTCGAAGTGCCAAGGTCATTGGTATTTGGCATCCGGAGTTGGGGGCCTTGCAACGCATCGATACGGCTGGTTTGGACTATGCTTTTTGGACTGCAGCTGGGGAAGAGTTGATTGTGAACGCCGAAGAGACACCCGGTGAAATTTATGACACCGATCTGAAAATCGGTCAGTGGGAAGTAGAAGTTCTCTTATGCGACGTGTCCGCTCCGTTGGAAGAGATCGTTTAGGAGGGGGCGAAAGCGATTGAAACATCACCGCGAAAATCCTTCAAAAGTTCCGGTTGTAGCGTCTAGGCAGATTCCCGTGGCCCCGATGCTTGCGAAAATAACCCTTTTGCTACGATGCGATGCCGGGCAGGTGTATAATTCTCCGTTGGAAACAGAGCCGGAAGGTGGCGAATGACTCTCGTGAGTGTCGGACACTCTGGGCGTCTGTTGGGGAAAAAGAAACGAGGATCAGGCGATGGCGGAAAATAATCGAAAACCGAATCCGAACAACCGGGGCTTACAAGTGGCCGGTTTGCGAAATAAAAAGACGGATTTGGAGAACGTTTTGCCTCCTGTTTCCGAGTTATTGGGAACTGCCACGGCCCTCAGTTCCTACACCGACTTGGACGGTGCGATTCATACGATCGATTACCGCGATGCGGGGACTCGTGATCCCTGGCCGTTGCCGATGCCCATTGATCGAGAGGGGTATGGCACGGTGGAATCAACGCCTCGTTTTTGGGCTACTGGGTTATGCGATTGGATGAATGTGGCGGACGCGTGTCGCCGCCATTTGGAGCCTCAGAAAGAAGGGGTCCCAATGCGACTCCTGGATTTTGGCTGTGCGTCGGGACGATTTTTACGCCATGTTTGGGCCGATACCGAGTTCCGCTTCGAGCCGTGGGGCTGTGATTTCGCTCCCGAAAATGTAGCATGGACAAAGCGGTATTTACCCCCAGATATTCGCGTGCTGTTAAATCATAACTGGCCACATTTGCCCTTCCCCGATGGGTTTTTTGATGTGGTTACGGCATTCTCTGTCTTCACGCACATCGATCAATTCGAAGACGCGTGGTTGTTGGAACTCAGTCGCATCACGAGGCCAGGCGGGCTGTTGTATCTCACGATTCAAAACGAGGCGACTTGGAGCCAGGTCGCAGCGAGACAACCCTACGTTGAGCATTTAAGTAAGGCGAACCAGTTTGGAAATGATTTGCAAATCTCCGAACAAGTTTTTGGAAAGCCCATGCCGTTTGATCGATTGGCATTGAGGATGTCAGCTGAGGATGTTTACAACTGCAACGTTTGGCAATCCAACCGCTATGTCCATGAGCATTGGGGTCGCTATTTCGAAATTTTGCATATCGCCGACAATGGGCACACTCAATTTCAGTCACCTGTGCTGATGCACCCCAAGCTGTTTTCGGCCGCGGATGCGACGATTGATGAAGAAAGTTACAAACGTTTGCCGCGATAAGCCTTTTGCGTAAGGCTGGTTCGCAAACCGATCGCGCACACGAATGAGCCTCGTGGTCGATTGAACGCGTCGATCAAATCTATGTGCAAAAAAGGGTCGCTTTAAAACTGCATTAATGATGCATCTTCGGCGACATCGTCGAGAGCGTCATGGTCGTGGAAGATTTTAGAAACGAAATCATTTAATTTCGCCAGATAGACGGCCTCAAATTGCCGGTCATTGGTTTGAATGGCGGGTCGACCCGAGCTGGGGAAAACGTACTCATGGGGGCCCTTCACGTAGACGACTTGGCCGTCTTTGGACATGTCGTATACGGTGACCGTCACATCGGAGCGACCTTTGTAGAGCGTGGCACCTTCATGAATTGTGTAGCGACCGATTTCAATAGCCACCACCATATCTGCCCCCACGCCCTTACCCACTTGGCTGAAGTCGATTTGGTTCCAATCGTTGATGTCCATCCAGTTTTCGATTTTGGACGGCGGTACGACTTGGATTTTTTTC
>JBGSIY010000043.1:0-5639 GCA_041742275.1 Pirellulaceae bacterium
CTCGATTCGATGCTGAAATTCGGTTTTATTTATCTTTCGGCAGGAAATACTGCTTATGTCAAAACGCCGTTTCGCTGTTTTTTGGCGTTAATTTGACAATAACTTGTGCGGGCCATCGAATGTTCATCCGTAGCGTCCGACCCTTGGAGACCAAGCGAGTGTTTAACCAGAGCAAGGATTACCCATTTTAAATTCTCAGCTGACGCCGTCGGAGCATATCGTCTTTGAGAAAGAAAAGCGTAGAATAAGCGTGATGCAGTTAACGGATTTCAGGATGCTGGCTCTGCAAGTGGGCGCTGAGGATTTAAAAGAATTCAACAGCGTAGCAGTGTGGGCGAGGAGCGTTTGTCCGAATTTGAACAATCGGGAGCGAGGCCTATGTTGCCATTTGACGAACAAAACAATCTAGATTCAGACACTAACCGGCAAGACCGTCGGTTTTCGCCTGATATTAACCCTCTTATCGGCGGTCCAGAGTCGCAGGCTTTTTCAGCCGAAGCCTCTTCTAACCCCAAAACGGATGCATCGTCCGACATCCATTCGACAACTGCACCCCATTCAAATGCCACCCGTTCAGAGACCGCAGCGTCCTCATCTCCTGAGAACAGGAGTCCTTCAGATCCGCTAGGGATCAACGCATCTTCGCAGGCGAATTCTGCGGGACATGCAAGCAATCGCGACGCAAGTAGTAGCATCGTTGATTTTTCCGTTCGTACTTATGGCGAGCAGGCGTCTATGGGACATTCCGAATCATTGAATCGCGGCACGACGTTGACCGGGCCAACTGTTTCTCCAGATCGAACAGAAAAAAATCTTCACCGCCACGCTCCAGCCTCTTCGTCTTTTTTGGGAAATCTATTTTGGATGATGTGTTGTGGGGCCTTCATCGTCGGATTGTGGCAATTGGGTCCCCTAGTGGCCGAACGTTATCAATTCGCCATGACACGAGGCAAACTTAAGGCCGAGTACGAAAACGCCACAACTCTATTGGCGGGAGACCCTTTGGCCAATGTCTCCATTTCATCTCAATTGGTCGCTCATAAGATTCGTCCTAGCGTCGTCAGCATTGAATGCACCAAAGTAACGGAGGGATTCGACCCACGCCGAGGTCGCATTTTTGGCCAGGGCCAAGGCTCTGGTGTCGTGATCTCGAGTGACGGCTACATCGTGACCAATTATCACGTGATCGAAAACGCGTTTGAAGATGGTTCCTCACCGGGAATCATTGTCCGGTTGGCCAACCATTTCGTCTATCCCGCAAAAATTGTCGGAACAGACGAACTCACGGACCTCGCTGTGTTGAAAATCGAAGAAACCGATCTCATTGCAGCCAATTGGGGTGAAAGCGATGATTTGGCCGTGGGTTCCATGGTCTGGGCCGTTGGCAGCCCTTTTGGTTTCGAACAAACTGTAACCGCCGGAATTGTCAGCGGCAAAAATCGCTTGACTACCGATACTCGACGCGGGACCTCCAACCAATTGCAAGACCTTTTACAGACCGACGCTGCTGTCAATCCTGGAAACAGTGGCGGGCCGTTGGTTGATTCCCAAGGAAATGTTGTGGGGATTAACACCGCAATCTTGGGCGAAACCTATCAAGGTATCAGTTTCGCCGTTCCCAGCGCCGTTGCCAAATTCGTGTCGGAACAATTAATTGCCAACGGCGTCGTTAAACGTGGCTTTTTCGGCTTCATCCCGGCTTCCGTCAACCAGCGGCTGATACGCGACTTAAAATTGACCGACCTCAGCGGTGCGATGGTTGTGACCGTGCAACCGGGTACGCCCGCATCCGAGGCCGGTTTGCAAACGGCTGACGTGATTCGCACTTGGAACGGTAAACAAATCGAAAATTACAACCAAGTCTTTAATTACATTGCCGTCACACCCCCCAATACAACAGTTAAAGTCGAAGTGATTCGCGATGGCCTTGTTCGCGAACTCACAGTCAAAGTGGGCGAAAGATCCGAACGATAGAATTCTGTTGGATCGAGGTGGGGCCGCAAAAATAGTAATAACGTAGTATTGAACTCGTGATAAAATACTAAAGCTATAGATGGCTCAAGTGACCGAGGCCCGGGGTTGCGAGCCAAACGGCCGAGCTTCAATCGTTATTGGACCGCTCTCGCATTGGTTTGGATGCTCGCTCGGTCAAACTCCGCGCCCAGCCGCAGCCTGCTTCGTGTTTTTGCCTTAACCCTGTGTTAGTTACGCTTCGTTGAAATACTTACGGTTCAAAAACACACGCCAACTCTCTTCCGACGTCATCCCCACCTGTCAAAACCGACTTGAATCTCTAAAATGGCGCCAGCGAACTTGCGAGGCATTCAAATCGTTCGTTTTCACCAATATTTGGGAGATAGTTCTCAGGTTGTGACCTTGAAATGAATTCGCCTTGTCACCAAATTCGCACTGATTTCGCCACTCCCACAAGATCCATAACAATCCGTTTGCGATCGCATTCGTTGGGACTCAAACGATTGACGGAAACACACAGGACCTAACGTAGATTGGCAAAATGAACAACACTCCGCTCCAAGATTCAACGGTTTATTCATCCAAATATATTAGTATCCTCGACCACGAATCGACTAACCATCGTCAAACGAATTCTGCTGTCCTGTGGCAAGTCGAAGTTTTTCCTAATTGCGGATTTCCCGATCGCATGGCGGCAAGTGCTCGAGAAATGGCCCGTGAACTTGGGGTCAAGGAGCAGTGGGAACTTACGTCTGCCAAAGGTTTTCTACTGGCCGGCCCGTTGACCGTTGAGGATTTGCGCAGGATCGCGACTCGGTTGCTGATCGAACCCGTGGTACAACGCTGCTTGATTGCCCCCGTGGGGAATCCTGGATTCACATCCAACCATGATCCACTGACCATGGAAAATACCGTTTATGTTTTGCCGAAACCTGGTGTAACCGATGCCGAAGCTGATAGTGCGGCGATGGCGATCAAGGAAATGGGAATCAACGACGTCGCTGTCCGCACCTTTCGCAAATTCGTTTTTCAGAATGCCAACGAAAACACTCGACAATTTGTGGCATCGAGGGTATTACACAACGATTCGATTGAACAACTCCGCTGGGGCCCCTTGCAAATTGATTCTTTAGCAACTGGTTCACCGGCGCGTTTCGAAAAAAACATCATCCACCTTTCGACTGTCACCGACGACGAACTCCTTCATATCAGCCGCAACGGTAGTTTGAGTTTGACGCTCGTTGAAATGCAAACCATACAGTGCCATTATCGTGAACTAAATCGCGAACCAACTGATATCGAGCTCGAAACCATCGCTCAAACCTGGAGCGAACATTGCAGCCATAAGACACTCGCCGGAAAAATTGTCTACGACGACGGCTCAGGACCACGTCATTTCAACAACATGCTGAAAGAAACAATCTTCGCCGCAACGCAGTCCATCCGTGCAGAACTAGGGACTGACGATTGGTGCGTCAGTGTTTTCAAAGACAATGCCGGAGTTGTCAAATTCACCGAGGATCAAAACATTACTTTTAAGGTCGAAACTCACAATCGCCCTTCGGCCATTGAGCCCTACGGTGGTGCCAATACCGGATTGGGCGGAGTGATCCGTGACACCATGGGCACCGGCATGGGAGCCAAACCCATTTGTAGCACCGATGTATTTTGTTTTGCCGCTCCCGATAGGCCTTTTGAAGAACTCCCGCCCGGAGTCATGCATCCCCAACGAATCATGCAAGGCGTGGTAGCCGGAGTTCGTGATTACGGAAACCGCATGGGAATCCCCACTGTCAATGGCGCCGTATTCTTCGATGATCGGTATATTGGCAACCCCATGGTCTTCTGCGGTAACGTCGGTCTGCTCCCGCACGATTTGAGTTTCAAAGCCCCTGAGCCCAATGACTTGATCGTGGCGATTGGCGGCCGGACGGGACGGGATGGCATTCACGGAGCGACCTTCAGCTCTGCCGAATTGACCGAGGAGAGTGAGAAAGTCAGCAGTGGTGCCGTCCAAATTGGCAATGCCATTGTGGAAAAGATGGTGTTGGATGTCTTGCTCCAAGCTCGCGATCGTCGCTTGTTCAATGCCGTTACTGACTGCGGTGCGGGCGGGTTCTCCAGCGCTGTCGGGGAAATGGGTGAAGAGATTGGTGCCGAAGTCTGGCTGGAAAAAGCTCCCTTGAAGTACCCAGGTTTAACGCCGACCGAAATCTGGATTTCAGAGGCCCAAGAAAGAATGGTGTTTGCTGTCCCCGAGAAAAACTGGGATGCCTTTCGCGAGTTGTGTGAAAGCGAATCGGTGGAAGCCTCAGCCATCGGTCGCTTTACACCCACAGGCAACCTGAAACTGATGTTTAACGGAGAGGCAATTGGCGAACTATCCATGGATTTCATGCATCGCGGTCGCCCACCAGTGCAACGACTCGCGACTTATTCTGTTCAGCCCCCGATCGCAGTCCCCCAAGATTCTCTGGACGCCTATTCTTTGAATGAGACGTTGCACCGCATTCTCGCGGCACCGAATGTCGCGAGCAAACACTGGATTATTCGCCAATATGATCATGAGGTTCTCGGAGGTAGTGTGATCAAGCCGTTAGTGGGTGCTCACAATGATGGCCCCAGTGATGCCGCTGTCGTTCGACCCCTCTGGAGCAGCGAGCGAGGAATCACAATTTCTTGCGGCATGAACCCACTTTATGGCGACTTGGACACCTATCACATGGCCGCAAGCAGCATTGATGAGGCCGTGCGAAACGCCGTTGCCGTGGGAGCCGATCCCTCACGAATTGGCATCCTCGACAATTTCTGCTGGGGCTATACCGATCGCCCAGAAACCCTCGGATCGCTGGTCCGCGCCGCGTTGGCTTGCCATGATGTTGCGGTGGCCTTTCGAACCCCATTTATTAGCGGCAAGGACAGCCTGAATAACGAATTTAGCTTTACCGATCCTGAGGGAAAACGACAAACGATTTCAATCCCAAGTACCTTGCTAATCAGCGCCTTGGGCCAAGTCCCTAATATAAGTCAATGCGTCACTATGGATCTTAAGGCCGCTGACAACGTGCTGTATTTGCTCGGACCCACTGACGCGGAACTCGGCGGATCGCATGCGCTGCTCGTCCACGATCGACACGGCGAAGGTCGGGTTCCCACGGTATACGCGTCGCGGGCTTTGGCAATTTTTCAAAGCTTACACGCAGCGATCAATCTTAACCTCGTGCGCAGTTGTCACGACCTGAGTGAAGGAGGCCTCGCTGCATGCCTCGCCGAAATGTGTTTTGCCGGTGACCTTGGAGCCGAAGTAGATATCAGTTCCCTTATCACGAATGATGGTGTGGAATTAAGTTGTTTTGAGAGACTGTTTGCTGAGTCCAACAGTCGCTTTGTTTGCGAAGTGCCCATGGATTCCTGTGAAGCATTTGAAAAGTGCTTCCCCTCGGGGATCCTCAGTCAGATTGGCTTTGTTCGCAGCGAACCGCTTTTAAGCGTGCGTTATCAAAATGATGAAGTGCTGCGTGAATCGATTCCGGCTTTAAAAAATTCTTGGCAAAAAACTTTTGATTGGAAATAGTTGACGATGGCACAGCCTAAAGCATTGATTGTTCGTTCGCCCGGAACCAATTGCGATTTGGAAACAGCCTTGGCCTTTGAGCGGTCAGGCG
>JBGSIY010000044.1:0-4477 GCA_041742275.1 Pirellulaceae bacterium
TGTGCGGTCTCCTCAAACCGATCGACCTGCTCGCACCAGGCGGAATGATCAAGCAGCCCGAGAAATTCATTGCTCAGTTAATGCCAATCGCCGCCCGGTGACATCCACAAAAACGGTTCGCCCCTGCTGGGTAGCCGCTGCAGAATTTGAGATACTTTAAAACAGCCTTCATGGATGGCAACGGCAGGAGTTGTCACGAATGGTCTAGCGCCCCTGAATCTAACTTTTGCTCACATGTTTTAGAAAACCGCGTTGCAAAGCCATTACATGGAATATCATGACTGGCAAAGACGACTCCTTCACCACGGGTGTTCACACTCATGGGTATAGCTCTCTCAGGAGAAGGCATGACATTGACTAAGGAAACGACATAATGGCTCGAAATGAGCAACTGATACGACAACACAAGATCTTACAGATTCTCGAACGAGTTCGTTACGGGAAAACGTTAGAAGAGTTGCGGGACGACCTCTGTGATGAACTGGGAATTTCTTCCATTCACACTCGAACCGTGCAACGCGATTTGGAGGCGTTGCAAGCCGCTGGTCTGGACGTCGGACAACATGAGATCCAACGTGGCAAAATCTGGAAACTGGGCCCCCGGCATAAACAAACGCACAAAATCAGCGCGTCGGCCACCGAACTCATCGCCCTCTCCCTCGGCCGTGATCTCATGTTCCCCTTGGGGGGCACTCCGTTTTGGATGGGGATCGAATCGTTTTGGAACAAGATCAAGGAGGAACTCCCCGAGGGCGTTCTGCAACACTACGAAAAATACCGACGAACTTTGAGGGTGATGGGGGTACCCACCAAAAACTACGATCGGCATTTTGGAATGATCAAATCGATCAATCGCGCCATCATGGAGCATCGCGTTTGTTCGGTAATCTACACTAGCATCGGTGGGCAACCGAAGGAGCGTGAGATCGAGCCCTACACGATGGCGTTGTTTCAATCGAGTTTGTACGTCGTAGCCGCGGCTTGTGAAGACCCCGATCCGCTCAACCGCATTCGCTCGTTTAAAATTGATCGCTTTGACAAAGTTGACTCTCTGGACAAATGGTTTGAACCACCGGATGACAAAGAAATCAGTCGCTATCTCGATAACAGTTTGGGTATCTTTGTCGGCATGCGACCAAGAGACTTCAAGGTCCGAATTGACGCGCGTGCCGCTCGCTGGGTCCAAGAGGATCCGTGGCACCCCGAACAAACAATCAAACAATTAAAAAACGGGGACATTGAACTGAACGTGAAGGCGGCACATGAACTGGATATCATCCCCCGAGTGCTCCGATTGGGTGCCCACGCGGAAATCCTGGCTCCGACACAGGTGCGACAGACCATGCGGCAAATCGTTTCCAAAATGATGTCCATGTATGAGGACTAATCCTCGTTAAAATTGCGACAGGCGGGGCACTTCTATGTGGTACTTAAACCCGTTAGACTCAAGGACTTGCTTGTCTCGCCGGAAACGTTGGGGACAGACTAAACGTTGGTGCTGAATCCGCCTATCGCCATTCACAATGGGAATGCCTAGGATGCTTGCAAAACTAAAAACGTTCTCGCTCGTTGGGATCGAAGCCCTGGCCGTTGAGGTTGAGGTCGATGTATCTCCCGTGGCGATGCCCAAAACGATTCTGGTCGGACTGCCCGAGGCGGCCGTTCGAGAAAGCACGCATCGCGTCGGACGAGCGCTCGTGAACTCCGGCTTCGAACGCCCCGCCGATCGAGTCGTTATCAACGTGGCTCCGGCCGAACAGCCGAAACAGGCGGCCTCGTTTGACTTGCCGATGTCATTGGGAATTTTGGCGGCCAGCTCTCAATTGGAATCCGACAAATTTGAAGACTATGCGGTGGTCGGAGAGCTGGCGTTGGAGGGCCATACGCGTCCGGCCAAAGGCGTTTTGTCGATGGCGATTGCGGCCAAACGCGACGGCTTGAGAGGCCTGGTTGTCCCCCGTGAAAATGCGGGTGAGGCGGCAGTGGTCCAAGGCCTGGAGGTGATCGCCGTCGACAGTCTAACGCAAGCTGTTGGTTTCTTCTCGGGCGAAATCGAACTGTACCCCACCCCCTCCAGGCTCGACGAAATTTTCGAGGCCTACGCTCGTTACGAAGAAGATTTTGCGGATGTCCGCGGTCAAGAAGTTGCCAAACGAGCCATCACGATCGCCGCCGCTGGCTCGCACAATATTCTGATGCTCGGACCACCCGGCAGCGGAAAAACGATGCTCTCCAAACGTATCCCCACAGTGCTGCCAACGCTGAAACCGACTGAGTCGATTGAAACGACACGAATCTATAGCGCCCTCGGTCGCTTGCAACCCGGCCAACCCCTCATGGCGAGACGCCCCTTTCGCTCTCCACACCACACCATCAGCGAGGCGGGATTGGTGGGCGGAGGAAGCACGCCGACCCCCGGCGAAATCAGCATGGCTCACAACGGGGTGCTGTTTCTGGATGAGCTGCCAGAATTCAATCGACGGACGCTCGAAGTTCTGCGACAACCGTTAGAAGATCGCGTCGTCACCATCAGTCGCGCTCTGAACTCCACGACGTTTCCAGCCGACTTCATGCTCGTCGCCGCCCTCAACCCTTGCCCCTGCGGATACCGCACCGACCCCCGACGTGAATGCAACTGCACAGCACCCCAAATCGAACGTTACATGAGCAAAATTTCGGGTCCCCTGCTCGACAGAATCGATCTGCACGTGGAAGTGCCAGCCGCCGAATATAAGGACTTATCCTCCAGCCTGCCGGGGACCAGCAGTGCCATCATTCGTGAAAGCGTTTTGTTGGCTAGGCAAATCCAAGAAGCCCGTTTCGAAGGCTTGAAGATCCTGTACAACGCACAAATGAGCAGCAAACAAATCCGTGACTTCTGCAAACTGGATGCTCAAGGGATGGAGCTGATGAAAACAAGCGTCAATGAAATGGGGTTATCGGCTCGAGCCCATGACAAGGTCTTGCGAGTCGCGCGGACCATCGCCGACTTGGATGAAGCGCCACAAATTCGTTTCGAACATTTAAGCGAGGCCGTCAACTACCGCCAACTCGATCGCCAAATCTGGCAATAGTGTTGTCTCTTCTCTATTCCATGTCCGCGAGTCGCCAAATTTTGACGATGGACGCCGTGCTGGCTGCCGCCCCTCCCATTAGAGCTTCAAAAAATGGGCACCTCACGTAATAAATATCCGGTAATAAGTTCCCGGATTAGCCGAAACCCATTCACGTACGGTTCCATCCAAAACCGGTTGCTCACGATCACCAGCTAATTTTAAAGAACGGGATTTTGTACCGGGACTGTTCCATAATAATTGTTCTGAAATAGCTTCTCGATCTACCTCGATGGGTGTTAGTACCGATTACTCGATTTACCCCGATAGGGGTTAACAGCTATTAGCCGGTGGTTGAGCGCAGCGACACCACCGGAAGATTGTTCCCACCATCATTGCACCCTGAAGGGGTGCCAGCGACGTTCTTGATTCGCCCCGCTCCCTTTATTTCGGGGTGTTGAAATAGAATACGAAATCGGATCGGTGATCTCGCTGGGCAGATAAGACCAGCAAAGGCCTTCAATACCTTCAAAGGCGACAAACCAAACGTGGAAATTATTTTGGGACATATCCGTTGTGATAATCGATGTGGTTCAAGTAGATAAAGCGGCGGCGGTTAAATTGAGTGCTAAAGGGCCGGAAACGATGCTGGCAAGGTAGAAAATTCTTGTTTATTGGTTCCCAAACGTCTAAGTTAAAGATCTGCGAGGGTGTTACAAATGCTATGGCGGTGTTTGACAACCAACCTCAAGCCATAAGTTCGTCTATTGGGGTTCTCAAGTGAAATGATTCTGAAACCGGAAGAGGCTGTCTATGTTACATGATAATCGAGTTGAGTTGAAGTTTGTCGTTCTATCGGTCGGGAGGATCATGGCCCTATGCTTGGCTCTGAGCTCGGCACTGTTGGGTTCAATGCCCACGTGTTTCGCGATGATGCCGCAAGAGAATGAGGTCGACGACTCTCAGGCGAGGACTGTATTTAAATCAATCGGCAACCAGATGCAGCAATCGCTCGAGGGCGTGGAGTTTAAAGCAAAATTTTCTTTCCGTAGTGGGTGGGCTGATTCGGTGGATGCGGTTTTAGATGACGCCTATTTTGATAGCCAAATCGGTGAAAATTTAGATCGGGCGGAGGGGCGGTTTCTTCTGGGACGCGAGGCAAAACTGATTGAGTTTAAGGTTGTAGCTCCCAAAGATTTAAGTTTGACATCATTGTCTGACTATATTGCCGTAGTGTCCAAATCATTTTCAATCTTGTATTCTCCTGAAAGCAAAATCAGTCCGACCCAATCGATCACTGCAAGGTTGTTTATCGAATCGCCGACTGGAAATTCTCGTTGTGAGCACGAATCATTGAACCCAGTGGTTTCTGCTGGAGTCCTTGGCAATAACGTGGTGATCTGGGTAGCATCCGATCCCGCATA
>JBGSIY010000045.1:0-5445 GCA_041742275.1 Pirellulaceae bacterium
TAGCGCGTTTCGGCTAATGTTTCCGATCAGTTTTGGGATAGGCTCTTAGTGTTTTACGACTGTGTATTTAAAAAATAGTCTTATCCACCAATTTATAAAAAATCAGCGAGAATGGAAATGAATTGCGTGTTGAAAAACTGGCAGAGCATCTGCTTCCTCGTATTGCCACTGATTTCCTGCGAAAACGGTTTTTCGCAGCAAACTGCGGATCACAGGGGGATGATCGCTTCCCACGAAACGCACCCGTCGGCAGGCGTCGATCCGGCGATTAAAAAAACGCTCGCTCAAGATCACCTAGACACAACTACCGAATTCCAAGTGTATGTTCGCAATGCGTCTTGGCAACAAATATTTGACGCGAACGACGGGATTTACGCCGAATGGAAATCTGTCGGTCGTGTGAGTCTAGAGCAGCCTATCGAAATCCCTGACGGTTTCAAGGAAATCCGAATTGACTGCCTCGGATATGACTCGAACGAGGTCGCCTCGTTCCTGACACTCATACGCAAATACCGGCCCACGGCCGTCCTGTTATCGGGAAACATTTCCCAGACACAACTTCGTCAACTTTGCGAAGACAATCCTCAACTCACATCATTGAGTGTCACGACGGATGCAACTGACCTTTCGTGCCTGGGTGCCTTGATCAATCTTCGTGAACTCTATTTGAATGGGTCGAAAAGTAGAAATTACAACTTCGTTCGCAAGTTGCCTGCTCTCCGCGTGTTTGAAGATAGGGGTGCCGAGAAAATAACAGACTTGAGCCCATTGAGTAGTCTCGTGGATCTGGAGGCGCTCCGATTGGGGCTCGCTCAAACGCCACAACATCTTGAATCGTTGGATGCAATTCGAAAATTAAAAAGGCTGACGCTGGGTGGTTCTGGTATGGCCAAAGTAAAGCAAGTGGCATTTATTGACGAGATAAATGATCTGGAAGAACTAAATCTGGAAGGCCTCGATCTCCTGGAACTCCCAAACATGGCGGGTTTTAAGCGACTTCGAAGCCTGCGTCTCACGGGATGCCAACATTTGCAGTTTCCCTTGCCGGTCCATTCACCCGATTTGGAGCGACTGCAACTTTTGAATGTGCGTATGGATTCACTCGAACCCTTTTTTGGCTCCAACGCCTTGCAAACGCTCGAAATTCAATCGACGTCGCTCACCGATTTTTCAAACATTAGCAAGTTTACGAAGCTGCGGAAACTGTCAATTTCCAGTGAACCTAGCCTCGATTCGTTTGAAAAATTGGATGCACTGAGCGAATTGGAAGAACTAAATGTAGAAGGCTGCCCCAATCTCCAGGACGTTCGTCAGATCGAAACGTTGCCCCAGCTATCCAAGATGACGTTTATTGATTGCCCGAAAATTACGCGCGAGTCGCCCGGAATCGAGGCCGTCGAACGTCGAGGTGTTCAAGTTTCCGTTTTCTAGTTCAACACCTATGCAGAAACGCCCGAGCCAAAAAACACCAAAATAAAAAGCGAATAGCAGCTCAAATATCGTACCGAAATTGACTCTGAACACATCAATCGAAGCGGTTTCATTCATTTTGGCACAGAATTCGCGAGATTTTTACAGTTCCCTGTGTTTGGCATTTTTTCTGGCTTGCTTGTCGGGCGCCGAGACGACTTCGGCATATCCATAGTATGAGTGACAACGGAATTTGTAATTTCCGTTAATCTCAAGTGCAGATCCGTAATTCCTAACCAGTAGCGATTTCGCTTTGCACGTTATGGTAGCTTTGTCCTAAGCCAAAATCCCCCTAAAAAAGAGGAAATTCCCATGTCTCTGTTTCGCATAAACGTCTTGGTTTTAATTGCCTACACATGCCTCGCCCTCGGCACGGCGAACGGCGATATTTTTCGAATCAGCAACAATACAAACTCTGATGTGAGCATCGCCTGGGCAGTTGAGCGAACCTCTTGGGACTCAAGTGGTGATTTGTCGATGGGGTCAACACATTCTGAAGTACGCGGATGGAAGAACATTGTTCGTGGTGGAGAAACTCAGATTGAAGCTGATGCCTCAGTTATCTACTTGCTTGTCCTTGATTCATCTACTGGGAAATTTCTAACCTATTCAAATGATCGATTTGGAAATGGGAAAAAACACTACAAAGGATTTATGGTACATCGGACCAAGGTCTTTCACGGTGTTGAATTTTCTTCTGGTGACAACCGGACCGCAGATGAAGTAAAGAAAATCATGGCATCGAATCCGCCTTGCTCAAGTACGAAGAAGGGGAAAATTCGCGCCGGAAGTTCACAAAGTTACTCAAATTGGGATAGCAAGTTTTGGCCAGGCGATCCAGATTTGCAATTCGCTTGGGGCTTCCGGAAATGCCAATTAGCCCAAGGGAAATCTGAAGGCACTTTCTACATCGAATAATGTTAAGGTCGTTGTCAAAGAAGAATGTCTGTAGACCTGTACCACCGTACCCTGGATGGCGTTGGTTTAGTATCTCGGGATTCATCTCGTTTCCCGTATCGGGGATTCAGTGAATTCTGATTACAACTTTTCAGCCGCTGATAATGGGGCAGAGCGATTCTTGCCACTCCGTTGATATCGATAATGGGTCCGTTACTCTTGAAGGCAAACGGAACCTCTGCCCTCCCATTTTATGACCCAACAAAACACCGGTATATTCTTGCCGTTTGTGTGCACATGAAAAGGATTGGTTTCGGAAAACTCCCAACCAAGCGGCTTGTGAATTGCCCAAAAACATCGGCCTTTTAAAAAATAGAAAATTCGTTGTCGGGTAAAGGCATCGTTTGGGAATGTCCTACCAGAAGATGATTCTGGCACTTCTTTCAAATTTTGTTCGGGTTTGGAAAAACCCCCTTGCGTACTTAAAACATTATTTTCAGGGAGAACATTTATGTGTAACCAATGTGCACCGCTGGACCGGCGAACTTTTATTGCGGCTATTGCCGCGGCAACGGCAACTCAATTGACCACAAATTCAATGTGGGCACAGGATCAAGAGCTATTTGGCGGCGAAAGCAAGCAAACTCTTCGTTTTGCTCCTCATTACCGAAATATCAGCTGGAACACCTATTCATCGACTGCCGATATAAGAACCGCAAATCCAGTTCGCTATCCGGCTCCAATTGGCTTTAGTCAGGCTGAGCATCAACGTTTGAGCGAAGCTGTCACGATCGTCGCGAATCGATTTTTGCGCAAGGATATTTTCGACACTGCGATTCAGAATCAAAAGTGGATTCCTATGTTGGGAATGGAGCGGCGGTCGAAGACGGACTCACAGGGAAATCTGTTGTTGGACTCGTCGCCGCAGTACCCTGAAAAGCAGGCAGCAGGACTCTTTTTGTCGCCGTTGAATTTCCTGACGATGCAGTTTGACGCACTTTGGAATCGTGGTTTCCCCAGAATCGATTTTCATGCGTGGAGGCCAACTAAGGCAGAACACGCAAACGTGTGGGGATTCGCAAGCATCGGTGACCACGTATCGATTACTCGCAATCTGAAGGTTGATTTTGGAGGCCCTCTTCTCCCTGAAAATGATCCATTCCATCCGTACTCGATTCGCGGGAATTTCAAAATCTGGCTATCGATTGATCGGCTGCGCAATGAATCCGCCGACCAAATGGCTGGAGTAATCGCTCATGAGATGCTTCACAACCTCGGCTATGCCCATCCCGACGGCTACTACGACGACAACTTTATAACCGTATTTGGGGATGTGTTGGCTACTAACGGCAAGTACCATCGCCGTATTCAAACGAACGGCGGTTTGGGACTCCATGGTGGAGAAGCGAGATTGCCTGAGTGCGGTTAAATATTTCGGCGACGACGCGGGTGTGAACATTCCTGTGAACATCAAAAGTCTAGGCCAGGAAGAGGAGATTATTGACTCCCAAATTAAGCCACGGAAGAATTTTCGTCGTGTTAAAATCGACTATTCGAGAAACGCTTGTGGAACTAGGGAAGTTAAGTGAGTTACCTCCCGTGGTTGGGTAAATAGCGTGAGCAACCGTTTTGAACTGGGAAATGCTGGCTAAGGTTTGCCGTTTTTCAATGCTTCGAATCTTTAAATTTTTGCGTCAACTGATTCTGGTGTCTTATGGGGCCCCAAATATTGGGCACTGCACACAATTACCAACGTTGAGTCCCGTTCTTGTGATGGACGTTTTACCTCTTTTCACCTTGATTCGATTCATGCTCGTTCTGCCTTTCATATTGCCTTTCACTTCGTTGATTGCATTGGCGTAGGTTTGCAAATGGGCCGAAGCGACAGGGAAATAGAAGGATAAAGACGCGGGACGAAATAGTATGTATTTTGATAGGACCGAAGAATTTTTCGCGGTGAAGTTTTTGGAAGTGATTGAAAATCAAGATCACGGCTTAACGCCTCACGTATTTGAGGACGGCTCATCGGGCTGTCCCCCTTAGAACTTAGATTGAGTTTCGAGAATGAATATGAACGATCCAGATATCGACCAAGTGATTGACGCGTGTTGCGACCGTTACGAAGCAGCATGGCGCGGGGGAAATTCTCCTGAACTTGCGGAGTACTTGAATCAAATTGACGTGGCCTATCGTCGTCATCTGCTTCGAGAACTGCTGTTCCTGGAACTCGAGCTTGCGGGTTCCGAGCAGTTTGCTGCAAACGCCCTGCGGTATCGTGAACAGTTGCCTGAATTTGACGACGTGATTGACCATTGTCTGGCCAATCAAGACGTCGCCGGTGAACAGCAGTCGGTGAGCCAACGGCGAAGATCCAGTGAATCGTTTTCAGAAAGACCCACGAATATACCGGAAGATGCCGCGGCAGAGGCCGCTCAAGCGTTTTCTCGGAATAGTCCGTCCACGCGGATGGGGAACTACAAATTGCTGCAAGTCATCGGCGAAGGCGGGATGGGGTCTGTGTGGATGGCCGAGCAGGAAAAGCCTGTTCGCCGCCGCGTGGCACTGAAGATCATCAAGGCCGGTTTGGACTCGCGTGATGTGATCGCACGATTCGAAGCCGAACGTCAGGCATTGGCCATGATGGACCATCCCAATATCGCCCGGATTCTGGACGCAGGCACAACCGAACAAGGCCAACCCTACTTTGCGATGGAACTGGTCAAAGGGGTCCCACTAACTGAATACTGCGACGCCCATCGACTAGATCTCCCTCAGCGTTTGAAACTATTCATGCATGTCTGCGATGCGGTTGGGCATGCTCATCAAAAGGGGATCATCCATCGGGACTTAAAACCCAGCAATATTCTAGTCGCGGAATACAACGGCCAGCCGGTCCCCAAAGTCATCGATTTTGGATTGGCCAAAGCCCTGGAGGCAACGCAGCGACTGACTGACAAGTCGCTGTTCACGGAATTCGGACAAGTTCTGGGGACGCTGAAATACATGAGCCCCGAACAGGCAGGTCTCGATTCGTTGGACATCGACACGCGCAGCGACATCTATGCTCTCGGCGTCATC
>JBGSIY010000046.1:0-2746 GCA_041742275.1 Pirellulaceae bacterium
TACCGACAATCGTACCGACCGCGGCCAACGCAGCACAGGCAAGAGGAATTTTTTCCGGAGGCAGACCGAGTTGGGACAGCGCAATATAGATTAATCCAGCCACTGAGATAAACACAAACGACAACGCGTTAGCTGTTCCAAAAAATCGACCTCTTTCATCCGACGGCGACAAAAACTGAAGCAAGGACTGCAAGGGAACAATATAAAAACCTGCGAAAAATCCGACTAAGAAAACCAGTATTGCAAGGAGAGTGTAGTTCATCGGGGCCAGACCCATTGTGGCAAAACAAATTGTCATACCAATCGCCCCTGCTAAAGAGAAATAGGGGCGAATGGATTTTCCAGACAAAAACCCGACAGTCACGCTGCCAACCATGATGGCTATGGCCAGCAAGCCGATGAGGTTCGTGATCGCCATGTCACTAACCAGAAGGATGGATTTGTATTCCGGCAACAGCATCAGTGCAAGGGCGCCGATCAAATAGAATCCGGACCAGGAAAACAAGACGACCAACAAAGGTCGATTCGCATCCTTAAAAGTTTGTAGATGCGGCCCCAAGAAATCACCAGAAAACTTCAATTCCGGGTCGACCGCTGGTGTCTTTGGCATCCGCAATGCAGCAATTAAACCCAGAATACTGACTCCCACCATCACCATGCCTATCGGTATTCTTCGGGGCTGGCGAGTGGGATCCGAAATCAACTTGGGTGTACCGGCGATCTCATTCGCATCGTCTTGCGTGACGCTGTCCGTAGTTGTATCTCGTTCTCCACCAAGATCGCTGGTCGCAACGAACGCCACCGCTGGCTCACTTAGAATCGTTGGATAATACATATCAGTCAATGGACCAGCGGCCATTGAACCCAAGATAACAGCCACATTGCTGATCGCGTTGATCAGCCCATTGGCTTGACTAAGGTGATGATTTTTGACCACGTCTGGAATGATCCCGAACTTTGCTGGACCATAAAATGAGCTTTGAACAGCCAGTAGCAAGAGAGCAAACAACGACATTCCAAAACTTCCCAAATACAATCCTAATAATGCGAATATCGCGATGGGAACTTCGGCAATCTTGACCCACAGGATAACGTCACGCTTGCCAAATTTGTCAGCAAGTTGACCGGCATAACCGGAGATCAAGACAAATGGAATGGTTAACACAAGTGAAATATATCCCTGTGTGCCGGGTCCCAGACGGTTGGCCCACAAACCACCCGCAACAACCATCAACATCAAAATTTGCTTCAAAATGTTATCGTTGGCAGCGCCAAAAAACGAGACGCTCAACAGGGAAACAAAACCTCTAGTAAGCAGACGTTCGTTGTTCGTCGTGGAGAGCGATACGGAATACGGTGCGGATTCGATGGGTTGTTTCAAATTCATCACTCGGCTTTCGAACGGGGGACATTAAAAGGTTACAGAACGTTGACAACAGTGCGAAAAAAGCGGGCAATAAATGCCACAGATATTTGAGATTTGCCAAAACGGGTCCTAATTGATTTGAGAAGACTCAGGCGGGTGGCTATACCTTATGTTGTTCCCCCAGCAGCTTCAGTCGATGCGTCAGCAGACACGACAACACACCGGTCCCGGCCATGTTGACCCCGAAAACCACTAAGTAACTTGGAGATTCAAGCACCGACTTCTCAAAATAAGAAACCACTAAAACGCCAAAACCAATTAACGAGAAGATCGTAGTAATCGCAACCAATTCAACGCGTCGAAAGAAACAGTTGGTTACGATTAGTAGAAAGTAAAGTGAGAGCAACCACACGAGGTGCGCGTCCTCCCCAAAGCGTCCATTCCAAAGTAGCGTGATTGTCAGAAAAATGGGATTTATAGCGGCCCAAATAAAAGGAATAGTTGATTTGGTCTTGAAAACGTTTTGAACCTTTTGAAGTACCAGCACGACGATTGCCCATCCCAATAGAATTTGAACATTTCCCCGCAATAAACGAAAATTGTATTTCTGGCCTGGGCCATTTTTCTGCCAGAGCCAATAACTAACAACGAGGATTGCCAGGATGACAGCGGTAGCGGCCAAATGAGCTGTCAAGACAGGTTCGCGGATCGTCCACCTACGAACACGGCGCCACCAATCGTTTTTTGCTTGAATGGGATCGCTCGCCAAGAATCTTTGCAGGTCGGCGGACAAATCGCTCGCAGTCTTGTAGCGGTCGGATATATTTTTTTCGAGGCATTTCAAACAAATCGCCTCCAAGTCCCTAGGGATCCTTTTATCGATTTTCCGCGGGGCGACTGGCTCATCATGCAGGACTTGGAGGATGGTTTCCAACTGCGAATTGCTTTCAAAAGGCGGTCGGCCGGTCAACATCGCGTACAAAATCGCACCCAGCGAGTAAATGTCTGCCGCCGCGTCGGTTTTTTTACCCGCGGCCTGCTCGGGCGGCATGTAACTCGGCGTTCCCAACACGATCCCCGTCGCCGTCAATTCGTTTTCTCCTTCGACACGCTTGGCCAATCCAAAGTCGGTTATTCTGGGATGTTCGCGATCGTCCAAAAGCACATTACCCGGTTTCAAATCTCGATGAACGATTCCCTGATCATGAGCAACTTGAATGGCGATCGCAATTTGCTGTACCATTGAGGCTGCCTGACGTGGTGGTAAAGGGCCTTCCTTAATTCGTGCAGACAGGCTCCGTCCCTCGATGAACGCCATCGAATAAAAGTGTCGACCTTGAAAACACCCAACATCACATACGGGAACGATTCCTGCGTGAT
>JBGSIY010000047.1:0-5483 GCA_041742275.1 Pirellulaceae bacterium
TAGAAACGACTGAAGATGTTGTAGGTCATGCTCCAGTATCGTGATGGTGGGAAGAGCATGCGGAGGTAATCGCCCCACGATTTGATCTGCTTGACAAAAATAAACAACAAAGCTGATTGGCAATGGGCTGTTATCCCATCCACTGACGCTACTTTTGAGCAGTTCCGATAATACATGGGCCGACTGCTGGGCTTGCAAATAAGGATCCCGCTTGAAGTTAGAGCCATCGGAACGGTTCCAACTCCCCGATCGGCCGTCGTAAGCAACATCACCTGGTTTAGCTTCTACTGAAAATAGCCCATACCGCGGATGCAAAATGAGAAAATCACATTCCCCTTGTTGAATCCGCCGCGATTGAGTCTTTAGCCAGGGAATACTGTGGAAAATCACGAACTCGTCATCCAGGTTCTCCATCGCAGCCGTAAGAAATCGCCGCTCGGCGACGCTCACCATATCAGCTCCCGTATTGCGGGGTATCAAACGAGCCATAGCGGACAACCTAAGGGGACTGCAGGAAGGAAATCGAGATTTACCCGCGAAAAACGAACTATTCGATTTTGGGGACCTGACTCTAGTTTAGTTGTCGGTCGAGCGAGCCTCAAGAATCTCGCAAGATCTTAGGGTTTGCTGCTTATGCTGGGAAAATTATTGGGATTCGGTAGTTCCGACAGAGTCGATATTTAGAAGTTGCACTCCACATCAGTGCAGAATTTTTCCGACAGAGACAGCGACGAGAAACATGAATTTTATGGCTCAACAACGCCGAAGCCGACGCGTTCCAAAGCAAAACTCAGTTCATTAAAATTGCGGCAATAGGATTTAGGAATGTAAAGCACCACCGCACCCGAATACTATTCTTTGGCGCTAAACTCGATCTCGATCCGAATTTAAATATCCACTGAGTTACGGGAAAAGCAATTAATTTTGGTATACACAAATTAGCCCTAGTTCGTTGTGGATGTTAACGGTTGCCAAGTTTTCTTAACTCGACGCCCCCAAAGTATTTTGCCTTTAAGCTTAAGTCCCGTCATGTCCCCTTCGGCCATTACGGCAAAGATCTTCACATTTAAACCAAAGGTGGACTTCTTTCCAAATAGAATGTGTGCTTTTCCATTCTCGGATGAAATCCACTGGAATATTACGATTGATGAAAATTGGTTGGGATGAATTCGTGCAAGAAAGCCGGGTTCCGGGAACATCGGTCCCTTCTGTCTGCCGTCAAGACACTCGCGAAGTAAGGAAAACTCACTATTAGGATTCATGAAATTTTTTGCAAAAGTAAGGCCGCATAAGGTGCACTCGGATATCTGATCAACGCAAAGATGTTCTCTGGACCAATTACAGAACTTATATTCGTCGATTCCAACCGTCATGCCATTTGGTAACGATTTTGTATACTGTGGCAACATCAATTTTCCAGATGCTCCACTTCGTACCAACTTGGTTGCAATCGCAACTTTCCCGGATACAGTGCAAGTCTCCAGACATCGCAGGTCGACATTTTCTCCAGTCACCGAACAGGTCCCGCTTTCTTCGGGTAACAGCATGATTTTTGACTCATCGCACTTTACTAACATATTGGCAAGACAACGTCGGCCGCTAACATCGCTGGAACCAAGCAATGACTTTCGTACCTTTTTATTAGTGAGACAGCAGCTTTCAATCTCTTCCGGTACTGCATAGTCGCCGCTTATTTGACACTGGACCATCAACGATCTTTGCCCAATTCGTCCAGTCTCAGCGCACGTTTGCAGCAAACCTGCTTGAACTTGCTTTCCGCTGATTGAGCACAAACCAACCTCATCAGGCAGCAAACGCTTTTTGGTCACTTCGCAAACCTGTATTTCAGAAACATCACACTTCCGCTTGGATACGTCAGAAAATGCAAGCCTTTTCTTTGCGACTGGAAGACTAGTCACATCGGATAATGCGCAATCATTCTTGCGATACCACTCCATGGAGTAGTGGCACTCGGTTGCCTCACTTTTGTGCGCGACGGCCTTATCATCGGCAAGAACCACAGCCTCATCTTTCCGAAACCTCTTTCCACTAAGACGACTCACTTGGCTCTCTTCTTTGAAAATAACCGCATCAGTTATTTGGCACTTTATTGCATAGCTTGAAAGTGCGAGTCGCCCCGACAACTGGGATAAAGTTAGTTGACTCGTGCAAACCCGTTTACCGGAAATAGAGCATATACCAATCTCCCCTCGATGAACTCTTTTACCCGTGGACTCGCAAATTTCGAATACATCTGGGATTGCCAAGTCGCCGCTTAAATCTGACTTTTGCAGCAGTTCACGCATAACATTTTTTCCGGTAACACTGCAGCGATGAAGGCATTCTACGGGCAATTGTCGACCTGTAATGCCACAGGCTGCACGATCCGGTTGTTTCAAGATTGTCCCATTGCCAACAACAAGGGTCGATTGATATTGAACTTGCCCGCCAAGTGAATACTGCAGACAAACATTGACGCAATCCGATATGGTTCCATCAACCGCGGAGACATCCGCCGTCACTGATGGGGCCAAGTCGTTAATAAGTTTTGTTTTGCGTGCTCCGCCATCGCTTCGTTCAAGCTCCGTCTTCAGCCTCAATTCATAATACTCCCGAAATTGCCGAATATCTGAATCTGCCCCCACGTTCTGTGTTACCTTTTCATTGATGGAAGGCAGAAGGCTTTTTACTTGAATATCCGAACTCAGATCGGCCTGCAAAATCGACGACACTTCCTTGGACATGTATTGAACACGAATCAATTTCTCATAACTATCGACGGCATTCGAAACGCGAGTCCTACAGTAGATTCGGCCTTCAAACAGTTCGCTTCGCTCCGAAACTTGCGAGTTCACTATCGAAGCGTCAGCGATAGTTGATAGCCAATCTCTAGCGATTTGCTCAATATCGCCTTTGGGTGTTCTTGCGTCGCGAACAAGGGCACCGCTTCGATCAATCCAACGTTGAACAAGTCTTTCAAACGCGGGCTTGCCGGGTTGGTAAAGAAGGGGCGATCGCCCCATAAACACGCCCGGTTGTGTAAATTGCTGAAAAACCGCTTCATCAAATGTAAAACGTTCTTCCCCCAAACCTTCCGAGCTCACAGAATATAAGCCATTGCCAGAATTCGTTACGATGGCTCCCTCTGCTCGCAAAGCATTAACAACAAAATTCTCCATAGTAACCGACGGAAGCGCCGGTTTGAGTCTTGGCATCGGCACATCCGCTTCCTCATTATCTGAACCGGTACCAAGAGCCTGATCCATTTCAGTTTTATTCTGCTCGATTAATTTTTTCGCATCTTCAATACTCTGCTCCGCTTTTCGCGCAGCAGCTTCTTGGTCTTGCCCTTTGAGGGAGGCCACAACCATTTCACGAATTTGTTTTTCAAGGGAATCGCCATTTGGGTCGTTTGATGCCTCAAGCACCGCCTCAATGTCGCCGACTGTATGTGATATTACCTGAAGTTTTTCCATCAGACGCCCGACGATCCTTTGTTCGGGACTGTTTTGATGAACGATGTTTACAATGTAGACGTTGCGAAATTTGGAACCGATTCGTTGCACGCGACCAATGCGCTGTTCAACAATCATTGGATTCCACGGAAGATCGTAATTTACCAATACGTTCGCAGTCTGTAGATTCACGCCTTCAGCACCCGCATCCGTTGATACGATTACGTTTATTTTGGGTTTGTCAGCTCGAAACGCTTCAATTGTATTGCGATTTTTCGCTGTCTCTCCACCTGAAATGAATCCACAATTCATTCCTTCTGCTGAAAGCACCTCCCCGAGCATGCGTTGGGTTTCCTTGCGTGTCGTGAAAACGACCATACGCCAGTTTGGGTTCTTCGCTTTGAGATCAGTCGCAATTTTTAGCACGGCTTCGGATTTCGCAGCTATAGGAATGCGGAGAGCTACTGTCTTCACTTCCTGTGATAATTTTGAATACGCCGAATTGTTGGAAGACATGTTTTCCAATTGAGTGGACAGAGCATGGGGACTGCTCATGAGGGCAACCAGCAACGATGTTTGTTGTAGCGAGTTAAAATTTTCGATGTTGCTTGCAATCAAATTCTGCAAATGTATTTCGTCCGCTGTGGGCCGTACTAAATAAGTTTGTACATCTCGCTCTGGGAATGCGAGTTTTGCATCAATACGCCGAGTACGGAACATATAAGTGCTGACAATTTTCCGAAACTCATCTGTATGTGCCTCCTTCAGTCTTCTGGCAACATTCCTCCCATCTGCAATAAATCGTGCTGTAAATTGATCAGGCGTTCCAAACGGGTTTTTATGTCCCCTCGCAACGGCAAGGCAGTCGATAAGTGAGTAGATGTCCCAAAGTCGATTCTGAATGGGGGTTGCTGTCAACATTACCACGTACTTGAATAAACGCGCTTCGAGAGCTTTGTAGACAGCGGTAGCCATTTTCGGAGGGTTTGGAGTTCCATGAAGATTTCGAACCTTATGGGCTTCGTCCAGAATCAACATGTCAAAAAGCCCCGTTTGCTTTTTTTCCAAGAACCCGGTTGCCGATTGATAGGTTGTTACGATTACAGGCTCAGTTCGATTTCGAGCACTATTGATTCCCGCTCCCGTTACTCCGAAGGCTTCAATACCAAATTTAGATCCGAGTTCTTCTATCCATTGCGGAATTAAAATTTTAGGACAAATAACGAACACTTTTGATATTTTTGACCGCTTCATTAGTTCGCTGACGATTAGACCTGCGCTAATTGTTTTACCCAGGCCCACATCATCTGCGAGTAAAGTTACAGGAAGCCTTCGACAAAACCGCATTAGGTTTTGGACTTGATGGTAAAACGGCTCAACACGATCTTTCCAATCGGCTCTAGATTTTATGTCCTCTGCCGAATTAATAATAATTGGTTCTGCTAACGACCATTCCAAAGCAGCGCAGTGTAGCTGAAATTCATCTTCGCAGTTCGCAATCTTCAAATCGTTGGCAACAATGCGGATAGTCATGGGGGTGTTGGTGTATCTTGAGAAGATCAGGAAACCGTTTATCTAAAATCCGTGGTCAATGAGGTGAGCAATTCACTGAGGCTTGATTATAATTGACAAAAATTAAAATTAACACCGAGGATCGATATCGTTGACGGGGACCGGTGTGACTGCCGAACGGTTCAGCGAAGATCATTTGCGAGTGATGTTTGCCAGCGGGCACATCATTGAACTTCTGCATCGGTTACGAGAACTCAGAAAGGGCAAGTGAAAATGAATTCTCGAAAAAAATGCTTCGGATAAAAATGAAACCCGCTCAGTAATGACCCGTGACTCATAATTGAAGGCAAAAGGCTAGTAGGGGTAGATGACTTGATTTCTCTTTGGAAGACGATAGGAGATTAAAGACATTCACGGATTTACTTGCCTTTGAAAGGCTGACGATCCCGAAACCGAACCAGGCGCAGACGCCGACCATATCGTAAACGACGGACTCTCACATCTCCGCGATCGCAT
>JBGSIY010000048.1:0-1856 GCA_041742275.1 Pirellulaceae bacterium
GCATGGTCGTGACGGAGTTTCGTTTTTTGATTTCTTTCAGTCGAGCGGGGCGAAGCGTGGTGGATTGCGGATGATCTACGACGCGAACCCGATGCCCACTCAATTTTATCAAACGGCGGCCACCCATTTAATGGGTTGGATCGTGGCCAGTTTGGCGTTTTCTATGGTCCTCTTCGTGCTCATTCCACGGCACCAGATGGCTTGGTTTGCTGGCTCCTTTGCCCAAGTATCGCGAACGGGAGCGACCAAACAAGTTGACCTGGACGAACGTGGCATTATTAGCATTTCCAATGACCCCGTGTTACGAGCCCGGTTTCGAGACCCCCGAAACAACGAGCCGCTAAGTTTCGCAACGCCCCCCTATTTTCGGGGCATGGCTCTCAGTTCATTAGTCATTCGAAATGGCAAGACAACATGGGAGGCACCTTATGACCGTATTTACAGTCACCATTATTTGACTCCGCCGTATCCCGAAAGAAATCTCTTTCAACAACCCCGTCGAGGGGCGAGCGTTGACATTACGTTAGAACCAACATCCGACCCATTGATGTATGGTGTGATGCCAGCCATGGCTATGGTGGGGAACAACACTCCCGCCGAAATGTGCCTGTACATTTCGGCTTTGACTCGTCGCCGAAATTCAGAACAAGTTGAGTTGACTCCATACCAATATGTCATGGCGACTTATCTAAATAGCCAGGGTGAACTGTTATCGGCTTGGCCCTATATCGCCGAGGGCGATTTGCCTTCGGCGCGAGACATGGCCGGGAATCCTGCCGAGTTTCGCTGGCTCACTGAAATGGATAAGTCCCGCTACCCTGAGTTGGTCGCGCAGGCAACAGCGTTAACAAAAGAGGCAGGAAGCAAGAATCACATTGATATTGCCAGACGCATGGAATCCCATTTTTGGGACACAAACATTTATCGTTATACGCTCAACTACACAGGGATCACCCGTGACGAAAACCTGGACCCGATCGAAGATTTTGTCAGAAACCATCGACAGGGGCACTGCGAGGTCTTCGCCTCGGCTTTGGTTTTGATGTTGCGCAGCCAAGGTATCCCGGCTCGATTGGTGGTTGGCTATTGCGGTGGAGCTATCATTGATGACTTCTATGCGGTGACCAATGCCAATGCTCATGCTTGGGTGGAAGCCTACATTCGCCCCGAGGATTGCACACAGAGCATGTTCGATTCGAAGGAAGCGGGCAGAGGTGGATCTTGGTTGCGACTGGACCCAACGCCGTCCAGCGAACTGTTCGCCAACAGCACTCCCGGAGGCAACTCGCTTGTCCGAGCTCGAACTCTTTGGCAAGATTACGTTTTGGGCCTGAGCAATGACAATCAAGGCGACTTTATTGACAGTCCCTCCAATCGCTTTCTCGGTATGATGGACTTTAGCAACGCTTCCACTCGTTTCCAAACTACGGTGGACTCGATTCAACGCAACCCCGCCATGCAGGCCATGGTGATTATCCTCGCGATCCTCGTCTTGCTGGTTTCCACTTATTTCACGTTTCGCGTCCCCAAACAGAAGTCGGGCAATCCAAACCAATTGCGGAAGGTCAGCATCGTTCGCCGCTGGGCTGCGCGTGCCCTAGCCCTGTTCTCTCCTCAATTGGGTGAATGGATGCTGGATCAGGGCTCAGCACAACACAAGGTCCCATTTTACGAACGTTTCAAAACGTTTTTACGCCGTTACCAAATCGAGCGAAAACTCGGCGAAACTCCTCGCGATCTCGGTAACAAAGCCACCACAAAATTCCAAAATGCCCCTGAGACCACGGCAGAAATACAGCGACTCGTCGCGGCTATTACGGAAGGATTTAGCCAAGTCCGTTTTGGCAACCGAAGAC
>JBGSIY010000049.1:0-6151 GCA_041742275.1 Pirellulaceae bacterium
GATCTACCCGAGGGGAGTGCCGTTGCCGATATGTTCACGGGCGATTTGGATGATTGGCAAGTTGGTTTCGATATGTCGGGCCCCTTGGGAATGCGACAAGGCCACTTGGCGGTTCGCAATGCCGAGCTTCGATTGGCTCGCGAACGTACGATTTTGCGAGAACAGCAGCGTCAAATTATGCATGATCTCGCAGGAGCGTATGCCGAAGTCGATCGAGCCATTGCCAATATTCGCAACGCCTACAATTCTCACATTGCTGCCCAAGAAGAATTGGTGCCCAAGCGATTGCGAGTTGAGGAAGGCAAAGACCAGGTCTTTTTTCTCTTGGATGCACAGCAACGCTACGCCAATGCTGAGAGCGCCTTTTATCGTGCGATTGTCGACTACAACCAAGCGTTGCTGAACTTCACCTACAACTGCGACGGCCTCCTGAGTCGTTACAACGTCCGCATGGACGAATCTGATTGGGACGGCAGTCTGCAGATGATCGCTCAAGGAAAGGCAGGACGGTTCGTCAATAATGGTTGGGGTTCTGATGGTCGCGACCTAAGCCCTCTCTCAGCAGGTGTCTACGACCAGACTGTACCGACAATCGGTGGCCGAGCTGAGGTTGTTACTCCCGCCCCTGCGGAATTGCCGGAAGAAAATGGGGAGTCGACTGGGGGCCCCGAGCTGCCCTTCGAGCCCTTTGGAAAAAATTCGACAAACAACCGCAATCCTGTGTCCATCTCTGATTTGCCCAAGGTTGAAACGTTGCCGGAAGATTCCAAACGGATTCGCCGCAGTGCCATGTCACCCATGAATCCCTTTCGTTGATGAGCGACCGCCAGTTTTCATCGAGAACAGGTTTGGTCTAAGTCCAAACGTCGTCAAAATCGAAACCCGCACCTGTCTGCCAATGACTCGTGTGGGTTTTTTCAGTTCCGTTTGATTCGCGAGCCTACGTCCCAGAGGGGTGGGGCAATTTATGGGTCAGCCCTTCTACGGGAAAACGCCGCATTTTTCCCATGAGATAGGAGATTGCAACCTGGGAGGACGGCGAGCTCCAACAAAAACCTCATTTAAGGGTGGTTGTCAACGGGCTGACCTATCGGGAAAAATGGGCCCTTGGGATATGACTCTCAACCTTCCCAAAGGTAACTCGCATGAATCGACAAGGTCAAGTAAAACGACGTCAGCGACTGGAGCGGATACTCAAACCCATTTGCTCGCTAACGGAATTCACAACCAAAGATATCTGCAACGTTTGTGAAGAAGAAACACCGACGTTTATAACCAAGGTTCTCAATCAATTGGCCGAGCAAGGTTTTTTGGCACGAGATTCCCAGCGTAACGTCAAATCGTTTCGCTGGAATGAAAAGCGAGAATCGTTTTCCCAAAATTCTTGGATTGAAAGCCAAGTTGCCGGGAAGCAGATCATGGCGGCTCCTTCTGAAGATCGTCCCCGAGAGCGGTTATTAAACCTGGGCGCCGACAAACTGCGAACCGCAGAATTGTTAGCTATCTTGATTCGAGTTGGGCGCCAAGGCGAATCGGCGTTAGATGCCGGGGAGAAGGTCGCGAACCGCTACTCCGAGCAGTTAGGTGGATTGCGAGATTGCAGTCTGGTGGAGATCAAAGGTGTCAGCCAAGCGGTTTCGTCGGCTGCCTATTGCCAAATCATGGCGGGGATCGAACTGGGACGCCGCGTGGTTGAATCTCTGGAGCCCCGCGATGATTTGCCAGAAAAAATCACGAGCACCGCTGAAGCGATCTCCTATTGCCGCCGCCGATTCGCTCGGTTAGCTGTGGATCGTCGACAGGAGGAGTTTCATGTCGTCAGTTTGGACACCAAGTTGTTCCCGATTGGGCACCATCAAATTACTGTCGGCACCCTCAATGCCAGTTTAGTGCACCCGCGAGAGGTCTTTCGGGCGGCAATTCGCGATGCGGCTTCGGCCATCATTTTGGTGCACAATCACCCCTCCGGAGACCCCACTCCCAGCCGCGAGGATATCCAAGTCACAGATCGTCTGAAGAAAGCGGCGGATATCATTGGAATCAAGATCTTAGATCATATTGTGGTCGCCTCGCAAAGTTGTGTGAGCATTGCCGAATGGCAGATTCGGTAAAAATTCCCAAGGAGAGCCCGTTACAGACAAAACAATTTTTGAGCGTTTTCCGTGGTTCGATTGGCTAGTTCGACAAGGGGCACGCCACGCACTTGGGCCAGGCACTGGGCCGTATGCAGGACGCGGCCTGGTTCGTTCGGACGTTTTCCTCGAAGGGGTTCCGGTGACAGGTAGGGACTATCCGTTTCAATTAAAATTCGGTTGTCCGGGACTTGCCGAGCAACGTGACGAAGTGCTTCGGAGGCCTTGAAGGTCAGCATGCCTGCAAAGCTAATGTGCAACCCAGCGGCCAAGCAGGCCGCGGCAGTTTCCCACGAACCGGTGAAGGAATGCATGACTCCAGAAATGGGCCAACGATTTTGATGTTGTTCAAGAAATTCCACAATGTCCGCCTCGCAGTCACGCATGTGAATGACCAGAGGAAGGCCGGTGGATTGCGAAAGCAACAAATGTTTTTCGAACCACTGCTGTTGAATATCGAAAGGGCAATCATCCCAGTAACGATCCAAACCTGTCTCGCCAATTCCCACGACCCGAGGGTGGGTGGTCAATTGAACCAGTTCCAGCCAATCGGCTTCCGTCAATCCTGCACAATGATTGGGTTGGAATCCGACCACGGCTCTCAGTTCCGGGTGCTGCGCCGCCAACTCCACCGCTTGGCGACTATTTGCCAAATCGGTGCCGATGACGAGGACCGTTTCGATTCCGGCCTCGCGGGCCCGGTGGAGAACTTCTGGCAGTTGGTCAATTAATTGGGAGTCGTATAAGTGGGCGTGCGTATCAATGAGTTTCATGGCGGTCGAAAGGGTTGCTTTTTACGGTTAATTTCAGGAAATTTAGAAAAGTGTCCAGTTGGTCGAATCCGGAGCATTTCAAGCGAAAACTAAAATGCAAAATGGGATTTTGGAAAAAAAGGAGCTGATTTTTTGAAAAATACATTAATTTATCCCGATTATTTCGGTTTGGCATTCGAATCGCTATGAGGATTCCCTTTATTTTGAGATTTCCAAGTAAAGGAATCGTTGACTATCTCTTAATGCCATGTAGAGTGAATTGTCTAGGGACGTGACGCATGTCAAGCCCCCCAGCGAAAAATTTGGCTCGCCAGGAAAACGAGTTCGAGCAAGGCCAGTTCGGTGAAATTGGATTGCTCATTAATTACAAAGGAATGCAGAATGTTAGTTCTGTCGCGGAAAAAAAACGAAAGCATTGTCATTAATGATGATATTACCATCGTCGTCGTGGAAATTCGTGGAGACAAGGTACGGCTGGGCGTTGAAGCGCCCAAAGACGTACCGGTGCACCGCAAGGAAGTCTATGATGCGATCAAACGCTCGGTAGATAACCTCAATGACTTGCACGCCAACCAAGAAGATCAAGTTTGAAAATTGCTTGGAAAAAAGCAAAATCGTGTTGTTGGAGAGCATTCCCTCAGAATATTTCCGAGAAATTCGATGACTTTTGATTCTCAAGGCAAAATTTTCCGACTCAGTTTTTCGTTGCAATTTTTGACGAAACAATTCTGCTAGAAGGCGTTCAGCCTCCCGTTTCTATCTCCACGTATTTGCTAGTCACCGTATTTGCCAGTCACCGTATTTGCCAGTCACGGTGTGCTTTGGCATGCCGACACCGTGGTTTCTCTTGACTGAGGGCCCCTCTGTCTGTGGCACCGGATTTGAGCGGTATTTCTCAGTCATAATTCTCCGAGGCGACCTTGAGCAAAGGCCATTGTGGGCCGGCGGTGATTGCGGGCGGCCCCCATTTCGAACGTTTGCCCCTCACTCTTCTTCCATGTCGCCCGCCAGAGAGGCCCTTTCTCCACAGTGGCTTGCCCGGCGCAAAAGCACGCTGCCCATTGCGGGTATTCTCGGCAAAAACATGGACCCTTGGGCCTGTTTAAGGTAAAATCGGCCCATTCTTCGGGAAATGGGCTCACTCTGCGCGAGGATGCTGCTATCGGAAAGCTGCGGCTAAATGTCGACACGTGGTTCCGAGCCTTTCGGGTATCAGATCGTTCGTGTTTTTGTTTGGCATCGCGGGGGAGTAAAACGAACCTATCCCTGGCCCAAGGGGTCATGGAAGGGAGACCGACTTTCCTCTCGTGGGGTCCGTGTGTTGAAAATGCGCGATGTGTTGGAAATGCACGATGTCATGGTAATGCACATCATTCAACCGTCAAAAAACAGCACAATAACCCAATGATTGGAGTCCGTTCGGTCGATAATTTCTTCCAAGGTATTGACGCCCTCTTCTTCAGGGGGTACCTTGTCTTGACGAAATTTGGACGAGGCCCATGCTGGTCTTTTCTTCAATATTCGGCCCCTTCGTCTAGTGGCCTAGGACACCGCCCTTTCACGGCGGTAACACGGGTTCGAACCCCGTAGGGGTCATATTTTTATTGTGGTTCGTGTTTATCGACCACCGCTACCCAGCCGCTGGCTGGGTTTTTTTATGCCATTTTTTTCGGTGACCTCGCCCTGACATGACCTTGCCCTGATGGGAATTGCACCCAGCGGAGTCGGGATGATGTGAAACGCGTTGAGGTGAAACTAATCGGTGGCGGTTTACGTGAACTTTTAAAAGGCCGTTCGGTTCATGACTGGCTTTTGCCCAGTAGACGACCTTAGGTTGGCGGCCATACTCGAACCGACAATGACCCTCCAAAACTCGTCCGCAAACCCTGGCTCTCTATCCTGACCTATAACGTGTCTTATTACGTGCCTTTTCTCGTTGTTCGAAAGATCCAGTTCACGAATGCTATCAAGCTCTTCTGTTGAGCGATGTGACGTGGTTCCATGACGCGTTGAAGCCTCGCCGTAATCAGGGAAATTTCTTGAGTGTCAATCGAAAGTGATTTCTAACAGGAATCTCTGTTTTGCGGCGACTGAAACTTGCGGTTGCCTGAAAGCAGTGCCGCGATTTGCCCGCGGATCAATCTTGACCCTTTCGGGAGTCCTGCCCTATACTCGCAGGTGTTTATGGGCCTGCCGTTAGCGATCAACGAGCAGGCACTGGATCCGAATATCGAACAATTGCGGTCAATGGATTGACGGCGGCAAGATTCTGAGTGAATCCCCGGATCAAACGGTTTATGGAGGAACCCAAAATGAACTTTCCTGAAATTAAATTGAAATTATCCTATCAACGAGCCCGGGCGCGAGGCGGAAAATTACTCACGCTCGGTTTGGTTTCGGCTGGATTTGTTTTTGGCCCAGAGGCGATCCAAGTTGGCTCTGTGCCGATGGGATCGGCAGCGTTTGGCCAGCAGGTCAACCCGGCCCACAATCCTGTGAATGTTGATGAACAACGCCAAATGCAGACGCTGGCGGTGGTCAATGGCGAACCCGTGACACGCCAACAAATCGCCAACGAATGCCTACGACGTTTTGGCAAACAAGTTCTAGAGAGCATTGTCAAAAAACAACTGGTCTTCAATGAGTGCGAGCGCCGCGGCGTGATCATCACTGAGAAAGATGTGAATGACGAGATTGCTGCCAAAGCCAAATCACTGGGCTTCTCGACTGAAAAGTACATCGAACTGATCACGTCTCGTCGTAATATTTCTTTAGATCGATTACGCAACGATATTGTTTGGGAAGAATTGGCCTTGCGCCGTCTGGCAGCGAATGAAATCGCCGTGACACCCGAAGAAATTCAGAAGCAGATTGAGTTTGAATATGGTCCTAAGGTCCAAGTTCGCGAAATTGTTTGTGAGAATGCCGAACGGGCGGAGCAAATCTTGCAACTCGTTCGAGCCAACCCGGCGGATTTCCCGAACCTGGCCAAACAGTATTCAATCAACCCGAATAGCCAATCTTTAAAAGGATTATTGCCTCCCATTGCACGTCATTCCGGTGAGCCAAAAATTGAAGAACTGATCTTTAGCATGCAACCCGGTGACATTTCTGATGTGATTGCCGCCACAGCCAACCAATACATTATTCTCAAGTGCGAGCGGATATTCCCCGGTGTCGAACTAACAGCGGAAGAGTCAAGTCAAATTCGTGATCGGCTGGTAGACCAAGTTTCCCAAGCGAAAT
>JBGSIY010000050.1:0-1805 GCA_041742275.1 Pirellulaceae bacterium
TGAAGACCACAATGCCATGTCAACATCCGTAACGTTATCGACGATCCGCCAAATTGCGATGACGGTCAGTAATGTCGAGTCTGCTGTCGCTTTTTACCAAGGCATTCTTGGATTGGAACTGCTGTTTCGAGCTGGGCCCAATCTTGCCTTTCTGAATGCCGATGGCGTCCGCATTATGTTATCGACACCCCAGGGTGCGGGGACCATTGGGTCGAACTCGATATTGTATTTCAAGGTCGAGGACATTGTTGCCGCTCATCAATCGCTGGTGGAAAAGGGTGCCGAAAACGAACGAACCCCAGCACTCGCTGCGAAGATGCCCGATCATGATTTGTGGACGGGTTTCCTCCGCGATCCTGACGGCAATCTGGTGGGGCTAATGGAAGAGAAACGCGGAGGTGCAGAATGATTCTCGATTCCGTTCTTCTTCGATCTCGGCGTCTCAATGATCCCATGAAAAACACAAACTCCGCTCATCGGGTTTTCCGCCAGACACACGAGATCCGAAAAAGTCGGGCAGCACTCCATGCTGGGATCAAGAGCTGATTGAATGTCTATCAAAATTGACGAGCATTCCGTCCCCGCACAGCACAACCACTTTTGATCATGTCCAAAATCAATCACCGCTTGAGTAACTCCAGTTTGCTCGCCGGCGATTCGAAATGGAGCATGGCGGAAAGCACCATAACATGAATTACTGCTCATTGATGGTTTCATTATTTGTGACCTGTTGGCTTACGAGAGATTGAATCGCCACGCGTGAGAATTTTATTGTTGATTAAATTCTGACAACGCGTTGTGTCGCTTCGCAATCATGGAGTGTCCCCCTCGCGCGCGACTCGCGATTGGCCTTAAAACACAACTCTCCCTCCATCGGCAACTTCTTTACTCTTGTTTGATTTCGGTTGAGCGCTACCATTGATTTGAGAGACTCCCGACCCTTTCCAGGAAGCGGATTCTTATTTTTTCGGATGACTGATTAGCGAGCAGCCCGGCAACGAGGAGGCTCATTAAAGAGTAAGCCGGCGTAAAGAATTCCCGACACGAATCATGTTTGGTGGGGCGAATACTTTAGGTCGGCTTGTTTGTTAATTGCTTTTGATTGCGGCCCCGCTGCAATGTTTTGTTTTAGATCGAACATTATTTATTTGGAGAATTCCCATGGCGAAGCCACACGATCCCATCAAACGTCGCGAAGATGAAGTTAAAGAAATCAAGAGCCAACGCAACGCCGAGCGGAAATCGCTCAGGAATGAGGATCCGATTTCCGGCGAGTCAGGCTCGCATCCAGTAACATCGGGAGTCGGAGCGGCGATAGGCGGCGCCAGCGTCGGAGCATTGGCAGGGTTGGCTGCGGGCCCAGTGGGCACAGTGGCCGGCGCGATTGCTGGCGGCATTGCCGGGGCTTATGCCGGTAAAGCCGTTGGTGAGGAAGTTAATCCCACAATCGAGCGAGAGTATTGGCTCAGTGTCTATCAAGATCGCCCTTACTATCAAGACGGTCGGAGTTTCGACCAATATGAACCGGCCTATCGCCTGGGTTGGGATGCGATTGAACACGATCGCACGCAATCGTGGGAAGAATACGAGAAGCAAGCCAAACAGAAATGGGAATCGATTGAGACCTGGGAAAACGAAGGGGGCGCTCCTCCCATGGGATGGGACGAAGCGAAACTGGCTGTTCGCGATAGCTACGAACGATCCCGTAGTCGTCGGAAAGCACGCTAAACGCGATCCGCTTTCGTCTAGGAGTTCGCCTAGCATCACATAATCGCGGCCCAAATAGCTAACAAGCTGTATTGGGC
>JBGSIY010000051.1:0-1941 GCA_041742275.1 Pirellulaceae bacterium
TCTTCTCGTTTGCCTTGTATGAGACCAGTTTAAGTATTCTGTTGAGAGGCTCGGACGATTTTGCTGAACGCCCTTTTAGCTTTTCGTTTGAACAAGTAGTGGGAACGTTTGCGTTGATTGGTTTTTTAGCGGCGATTTATCAGGGGGCCGTGATTCGTCCGTTGTCCAAACGCGTGTCCAACCGCACCTTGGCGATTACCGGTTCGACTCTCGAAGTCGTTGGGTTTTTAATCATGGCCGGTGCGGCTCGGACGGGTTCGATCGCCGTATTGGGCATTTCTATTGTCGTGATCGGTGCAGGGTACGGATGTTTACAGCCGTCGTTGTACTCCCTGCTGTCGCGTTGGTCGGATCCCGATCGTCAGGGAGCGGCCTTGGGGGTGGGGCAGAGTGCCAGCGCCATGGCCAGAATTTTGGGGGCCCTATTCGCCATTCCCTTGATCAAGGCCCAGGTGGTATTGCCCTATTTGTTCTCGTCAGGACTTATGTTGCTGGGTTTAGTGGCGATTGTCATCGCCTGCCGTTTTGGTCGCGATTATGAACCGACTTCAACCCAAGTCGATTCTGACTAAATTCCTCACTCATTAACGAGGCGGTTTCCTCACGCGTTAAACAAAGGCAGTCAAGGTGCCGGGACGATTAACCTCCCGGGAAGCGATAGTTCGAGTCATGGCCGGAGGCGTAGGAAAGGGGCAGTGGCTTCTGGAAAAACGAGACGGTAGGCGGTCGCCCGACTGAAATTAACTGCACTTTCTGGGGGCCAGGCGTTCGAGCATATGATCGATCGCATGCATCACATCGGCGGCCAAAATTTCTAGCATCGCCTCGTTTGTTGCGCCTCTCCGCTCCCGACGGGACCCGTCTTGAAATCGTTTTTGCACTGCAATGTGTTGCGTTCCATAGGCACCACTACGTTGGGGCAGTGTGGGTCCATACAAACCGATGCAGGGTGTTCCAACTGCGGCTGCCAAATGCAGAGGCCCCGTATCGCAGCCGATGAAAAATTCGGCTTGACTCAAGATCGCGGCCAGTTCGGGCAAGGACGTGTGGGGAGCTTTGATGGCGACCCCGCGACTGGCCAGTACAATCTGGTCTGCCATCATTGACTCTTCCGGGCCAGACCATGTCACCACGGGAACCAATCGGAGTGACTCAAACAAATACGTAGCGACCTCCCCGAACCGGGAAGTGTCCCATTGTTTAGAAGGCCAACTCGCACCAGGGTTCAAAACACAAAAGCAGGGAAACGTGAGGCTTTTTAAAAAGGCAGATTGCGATTGCAAGACCGAGTCGGGAACCGGAAGCCGCAAATTCGCTGGGGCTAACTCTCGTGGTAATTCCAGACATTGGAGCAACTCGAGAGTTCGGTCAACTAAATGTTCCTGTTGGGGATCGAGCAAAACATTGTTTAACACCGCCGACCCTTCTCGTCCATACTCGCCATGAAATCCGATTCGACGCGGCGCTCCCGATAGGCGGCCTAACAAAGAGCTTTTTAATAAACCTTGAGGGTCCAACGCGACATCGACGCGGAGGGATTTTAATTGGCGTCGCAACGACCACCATTGACGAGGGTTGCGAAACCACTTTTTGGGAACGGCAACGACTTCGTCAACGTCGGGGTGCATCCGTAATAATTTGGCGGCAGGGCCTTCACTAGCCCAGGCGATGAAGGCACGTGGAAATTGACGACGCAGTTCCGCGGCCAAAGGCAAGGTCAACAGGCAATCGCCGATATGGCTGAGCCGTGTGATTAAAAATCGGGGTTCAGACATATTTAACACTCCTACTTTTTCCATGCCGAAAACCCTTCCCTGGCGGCGGATTTGAGACCGGGATTTTCACACCTGCTTTCGCGTAGTGAATACCGATCCCATTTAGAAAAAAACGAGAGCTTAACTCCCCAAGGTGTTTCCTAACCAACTGCAGCTGACCCAAGGC
>JBGSIY010000052.1:0-1760 GCA_041742275.1 Pirellulaceae bacterium
GGCTGATCGGCAAATTCTTCGACGAGCGACCGCTCGTGTGGAAATAATTCCTTACAAGGTGGTCACCAATCGGCCCAAAACGTCAACATCGTGACTTTGCCACGATAATCGGCCAATTGAAACGATTCGCCATCCAAATCAACACCTTTGATCGGCGGCGCCAACTCTCCCTCGGCAAACCCGAGCGGCAGGTTGTTCGGATTAAACTCACCTTGAAACGCTACCGGTTTATCGACGGCAACCATACTCGGTGCCGAAGTCCCCTCACAGCCCAGCAGTCCCAACATTCCCGCACTAAAAACCGCGAGCATTCCCCAATATATTGTTCGCATTAATCCGTTGCCTTTGTTTTAAACTCATTTGCCTTGCAGTGATTTCAATCTCATTTTCAAATTTGACTTCCGTTGTTCGTTCTCCTCCAGACCAATAGCGGCTCGCAAATGGGAGCGAGCCGTAGAATAATCTTCCGCATCGATGGCTTCATCAAATGAGTCCAATAGGGATGCCATCTGCAAAGCCAATTGTTCGCGTTCCCGCTCTTTCCGCATGCGAATGGAATCAACGCTCCCCACAGCCTGATTTGCCGAACTGACCGAGAGCACGGGGGGGCCCGAAACGGTTCGCGACGACCGGTCACGGGTTGGGTCACCGAGTTGGCTCAGGTCCAATTGCCCGCTGTCACGAGCCAGGGTCACTCCGTTGACGGGAGGGGATGCCACGGCGGCACCATTGATGGGAATCAGCCCTGTCACGAAGGGTCGCAGCTCCCCGCTGAACATGGAACCTCCCATGCCGTTTTGAACGATCATGTGCGGGGCCGGAGACGTTACGGTTCTCGAACTCCCCTTGCCCATCTCTAAACCCAGTGAGAATCCGCCTCCGCCCCTGCCGATGGAATTGAATCCAAACCGGGCACTGGCTTGCGGATCATAGCCGCCAAACGCAGGTATGGCACTACCGAAGGAATTCTGACCGAACACCAAATTACCGCCGGGGTTCAATTGGCCATTTGGCAAAAGCCCCACAATGCGACTGCCGCCTCCCAAACTTCGTCCGCCAGGAAACGAAAAGCCGAAATTGACTCCCATCCGTTCGTAATAAGAATCGCCGTAAGAGTTAAAAGGCGTCCCCACGCCGATCTGTTGCCCGACAACACTCGGGCCGATCTGCGCCAAGGTCATCAAGAAAACGATCGCTAACATCCTACCAAACACAGGTGGGCCAAACGCAGGTGAAGTGGCGCAACTCATATCTCGTCTCCTCGTTCAAGTAAACTGTTTCTGATGCCGCTACTCAACCCAATCCATCTCGATGACGAATCCTGTTCACATGCCAACGCAACAACTAGGATCGCTCTTGTATTCCATTTAACCCACGTCTTCAATCAAGTCCACGTTGTCAATCAACCCTGTTTGGACCTGCCGGTCGGCAGCGTCCCAACAGTCGATGGGAAGCAACAAAATCGGGGCAAAATCAAGCCCCAAAAGCCGTAAAGTCAATCAGTATCGTTGCTCCAAAGTTTCGCTTAAAGGCAAAACGAGGTAAACCACTTCTCGAAGATTGTATCCTTTTTACACTTATTTGACTACAAAAATTACGCAACAATCAGCGCATAAAAATAGCCCTCGTCTCCGAGGGCTATAAAAAATTCTGTTTTGGCAAGTTTGATCGATTTTCGAAAACGCGACTCTTTGCGTACCGCGGATATCAAAATGAGCTGTTGATTCTAAAAACGCTCGCCTTGATTACCATCGCAAACC
>JBGSIY010000053.1:0-8791 GCA_041742275.1 Pirellulaceae bacterium
GAGAACTCGACTCGCCGCTTGGGGAACCGATCCCCGCGGCGTGTTCTCAATTTCAATCACCAATGCGTCTCCCTGGATCTGCACACGCTTTGGTCTTATCTCCGAGTCTCTCAAAAAGTCGACATATTCAAACGGACTCAATAGATGGTTAGTCAAAATCGGAACCGTCAACTCATTTTGGGTGACGGAATCCATAAAAAAGCTATCATCACCCGCCTTCGAAATTCTGGCATGATAGGAAGAGTTACTTAATAATATTCCAGTTCGCGGGGAGCTTCCACTCCTATTTGTTCCTCGCGAGATAGTTCCTACCCCATACTTCCCTTCAATACTGTAGGTGAATTCCTCAATAGCTTTCCTGTCTGAGCCGGGATATTCTGTAATTGCTGAAAATGTAAATTCATATTTTGTTGGAAATTTGAGGTCCTTGCGGTAGGCCCGATGCGCCGCTTCGATTTGGTTCAACGTGTCCGCGAATTCCGTTGCATTGACATTGTTTTCTTGAATTGCCATGGCAGCGTTTAGCGAACCGCTCTGTGACCAGGATACGCCAGTTGACAATAGCGTCAGAGCCAAAAGAAAATAGATTTTTGTTTTCATAAACTGTCTGACCTATTCGGGTAATGATTGAGACAACTAAACCGCCGGGTTAATTCCAGCCAAGGCGACGTTGAACTACAAAGGCTGTCCTCGGGAAAAATTGAATTACTGCCTATCGGATGAAAGATTCTTTCGCCAGATAAAACAACAGCACGTTCCGACGCCAACATGAAGGCGTTGACGGCAAGGCCGCGAATGCAGGTTTCTATTGCAACAACCAGATTGCGATAACAAGAACTCATGTCCGAGAGATGGCAACTCAGTCGGCGCACAGTGGTAGCGAGGATCGCTGCAAGAACGTAACAGACTGTGCGTAATAGACCTGTGTTGTAAACCATCAGAATCCTCATCGATTTCAGGTTCTCAGGCATGGCGGTCGGGTTCATTTTACAGCGCGCGCGCGAATACAATCCTGAATTTCAAATCTTTTTGCCTTTTTTTGTTTGCGAGTCTGCTCGGGAGGAAAGTGACAATTTGCACGGTTCACCGACCGCCACCAACGGGAGCGATGGGCAGGCACCTTCTATTGATTATTTTGCGTCCATTTGAATGGTACGGGGTGGTTGCAAAGAATCGCGATCTAAACCCCGTAAAATTCGATACACGCCCCGCCCCGACCGAGCTCGTCTTGGTCAAGCGAAGGATTTGTCACTAACCGGCGGCGAGCACGAACCAACCACACACGATCACGAACCAGCCACCCGCGCCCACGCCCCGACCGAGCTCGTCTCGGTCGAGCGAAGGATTCATCACTAACCGGCGGTACGCAAACGCCCCCATCCGCGAGGACCCCCGCTGCGCGGCGGAAGAAATGGGGAAGGGTGGGGTGAGCCGTTGTCTAGTGAGAAATCCCAGCTTCCACCGAGGCAAGCTCGGCGGCGAGCTGTAGGCAACGTGAAAGCCTATGAAAGAAACGCCCAAAAAATATACCCCGCCCCGACCGAGCTCGTCTCGGTCGAGCGAAGGATTTATCACTAACCGAGGGTGAGCACAAACCAACCACACGCGACCACGAACCAGCCACCCGCGCCCCCGCCCCGACTGAGCTCGTCTCGGTCGAGCGAAGGATTCATCACTAACCGGCGGTACGCAAACGCCCCCATCCGCGAGGACCCCCGCTGCGCGGCGGAAGAAATGGGGGAGGGTGGGGTGAGCCGTTGTCTAGTGAGAAATCCCGGCTTCCACCGAGGCAAGCTCGGCGGCGAGCAACGACAACGTGACATCAAGACTTTGAAAGAACCCCAACCGATATACCCCGGTACGACGGAGTTCGTCTCGGTCAAGCGATTGATTTACCACTAACCGAGGGTGAGCACAAACCAGCCACACTCAAACCCGTCCCTTCTGATCTCGTCATCGCTTTGCAGCGATTTCGTTTTTACGCCAAATCACGGCGTCGATTGCCACGGCGGCGACTAACGTGGGTGGCGATTAGCGAACGCGGCGATGATCCGTTAAATGTGCGCGCACAGAGGAACAGAGAAGGCGATATCAGGATTCTGAAATCTAGCCTTCAAGATCAAGCCAGGAGAAACACAAGTTCCTGGGAAAAAAGCACAACCACCGGGGAAAACCGACCGATCTGCCACTTGCGATCTATTTCTTGCGCCGTTACGACTTGCGCCGTTTATTTCTTGCGATGACGGATTTTTGCACGCATCCGCCGCTTTTTACGTCCTAATTTTCGTCGGCCTTTGCCCGTTCTCTTTGTCCCCACGCAATAGATCCTTTCCTCGAATGATGTTGGTCATCTTGTAATGATGAATGAGTAGTGGTCAGAAGTCTATCGACAAATGGCCCGTGTTTCAAGCGGTTGATTTGCCTTCAAATGACTTCGAAACTTCCGATTTTGTCGAATAGTCGGGACTTCGACCCCTTCCTACCCCGCGGAAACGTGAATCTCGGCAAGACTTACCACCACAACCGCCGAAATAAAACTATGGTTCTGTGTGCAGTTTTTTGTTCGTTTCTTGCTGTTTTTTTAAGCAGCTTATGTCGCTCTTATTTTGTGCTATCGCAACCAGAACGGTGAATCATGGGTATTAATCGAAGTCTAAAAAAGGCCGCCCTTGTCCTCAAGAGCTTACCCAAGCCCCAACAGGCCCAAGTCATTTCAAAAATGCAGCCTCACGACATTCGGGATGTGTTTGCAGCCATCGATTCCCTCGATTCCACGTCGTCACGGCAAATCTTTGAAGCACTAGATGAACTGGCCCGCGATGCCGAACATTTGTACAAATTCATGCCGAAATCGAAGCCAACCGAGCCCTCCGAGCGATTCCACGACCAACAACAGTTGTTCAACGAGGCCTTTCGGAATAGTCCTTTTGCGTTCCTGCTCAACACCCCCGCCGGGACCATCAATGAGCTCTTGCGAGAGGAACACCCCAAAAACATCGCCCTCGTGTTGGCGAACCTCCCCTCGGAAATTGCCTCCGACCAAATCAAACTCCTAGAACCTGTCATGCGGGTTTCGGTTGTCAAAAGAATTTGCCAATTTGAATCCGAGGATACGAATACGGAAGCTCGCCAATTGGCGTTTGCCTTGAAACTCCGGTTGCAAAAACTCTCTGGATTCCGTCGCGAGGCTCAAAAGGGAGTTTCCATCGCAGCCCAACTCTTGAATCTCGCGGATGATACCACGAGAACGGAAGTTTTAGCCAAAATTGGCCAGTCGGACCCCGAGCTGGAATCGCAGATCAATCGATCATTGTCGCGTTTTGAAGACATTTCTTTGCTGAGTGACGCGGACGTCAAAGTTCTCCTAAAAAATACAGACACCTCCTACTGGGCACCGGCCCTCAAGGCAGCCCCCTCCTCGGTCCTCCAGAAAATTTCGCGGAACATGCACACGAAAGCCTCCGAGGTACTCGACCAAGAAATCCAGTTCATGGGCCCCGTTTCACCGAGCGAATCCAAAAACGCCCAACATAAAATCTTAGGAATCTATTTCAACCTTGCCAAATCGAATGTGATTGGCCCGCTGCCCGAGGCGACCTGAGGTTAATAAGAATAATGGTAAGAAGATGAGGGGTAAGAAAATCGATTTCCTTGCCCGCCGATTAGCGCCGATTAGGACAGGCATGATTTAATGGCCGGCCGATAGCCCGATGGGAACAGTCGGACGGACAGCTATCCATTCACTGGGCAAACTGCCGATTTGTGCCGATTTGTGCCGATTTGGACAGGCATAATATTGGGGCCGCGCCGAGGGTGACCCGGAATTAGGACAGGCACAACCGTGAGGGCTGGGCCGAGAATCGCTGGCCCCGATTTTGCCCGCAAACCGCCCTAACTCTCTTTCTTACCAATTTTCCCACCAAAAAAATCTGGCCGAAGCGTTCGCTCCCGGCCCATCAGTGCGACTAATTTCACGATATGGTAGGCTGGTCCACTGGGAACGATTCCAAACCAACCATGGTAAACCTTCACGAGACAGATCCCTTTGGAGTTTGAAAGCCAAGTCCGCGGGTTAGTTGAACGGTTGAATGCTGGTGAGACCAATGCCCTGTCCGAAATTTGGGCCTTGTTCGGCGAGCACATACGTCGTCGCGCGCGGACCCGCCTCAGAGAATTCGGCGTGGCGGGCAAGGCGGAATCGATGGACATTTGCAATACGGTTTTGCTGGATATGATCAAGCAAGAATCGATCAAAATCCAAAACCCCAGCGACATCCTCGCTTACTTCTGCCGCGCTATCGATAACCAAGTCCGAACGGTGGTGAGGTCTTTACTAAGTGAAAAACGCGATATCCGTCGCGAAATGGGACTTGATGTCGCCGCGCCGACTGCGACTAACAACGCAGGGTCCCCCAGTTTAAATCTGTTTCATGCCGAGATTTTGGAAATGGTCGCCGCCTTCTTGGGTGACCGAGGTGAAGAGTTCGCAAAAATGTATTTAGCAAATCACTCTTGGCAGGAAATTGGCAACCGATTTAATTGTTCTCCCGATTCAGCGAGGATGAAATGGAACCGAGCGGTCGAGCGTGTTCGCAGCCAAATTGAGCTAACCTATGGAGACCCACCGCATGACTCTCTCCCGTAAACCACCATCAAATACCGAAGACTCGTTGGCCGAATGGAACTCCCGGATCGATCGCTGGCGATTGCGCGATCCGGGAGCGCCTCTTTCAAGTGTTCAAGGCGTGCAGGCGTTGCCCAGCCACAAGATTCTCGAACTGGCTTGTCGTGATATCATTCGCAGTTGGAAGTCGAATTGTCCGCGCCCTGTCGAGGAATACCTGTTGGCCTTCGAACAATTGCAATCGCAGGAATCAATTTTGGATTTGATTGACGCCGAACTATGCGGCTGTAACTGGGCCGGGCAATCCCCGGAAGACATTGATTTGCCCGGCAGATTTCCCGATTTGCGAGAAGCGATCGAGCAGTTGATCGCATTACTGCAAGTCGAAACGGCGATGTCTCGTCGTCCCTCCCGAAATCAACCGTCTCTCCCGGTTCCTCCTGACGGTTACCGCCTCAATCAAGATCAAGATCAAGACGCCAGTTCACCCCAAACCAGTCGGGGTTATTCCGGCGTTGCTCTGGAAGCGGGAAACAGGCTTTGGTTGGTTCGATTGTCTGATGCGATAGATGAGTCAGTGCTTGCCAAAGCCCGCGGGGCCTTTGCGTCGTTGACAAAACTCCAGCACCCCAGAATTTGGCCCTTGATCGATTTGTTGACTAGCTCGGATCAAGCTCTGTGGGTCATCGCCGCCCCCGTCCATGGCACGACCCTGTTCGATCGATTGATCAACGGTGTCTCCGATAAACGACTTCTGCAATGGCTCGTCGAAATCGGCGGCGTCCTCACGCTGCTCGAAAATGAAAAGCTCCCCGCCGGCCCCATCGACTTGGAGGAAATCCGTATCAATCATAACGAACAGTTAATCGTTCCGACTTGGTGCTGTATTCCAGCCAGCAAAGCGATTGACGAGCCCGCAGCCCCCGACTGGAAAAAAACCTTGAGCCATTTAATCACTCAAATCGTATCGAACGAAACGATTGAAGAACGTCTCAAGTCGATTGCCCCGGCGACCCGTTTATGGGAAGATCTATTGGCGGTCGAATCCCAGTGTGACACGTCACACAAACGCCGCTATCTCTCGGCCGAAGAAATTTGGATGGATTTGGTGAGCCTATTGGAAAACCGGCCTCGACCCTCTCTGCGACGCAAGTAAAATCTTGCCATTCGCTCACGGTCCCTTTTGTGGCTGGTGACTCCCTTTTTCCTGGTTGTAATTTCATGGCTACGATCGTCTGCCCCTATTGCGAACACACGATGAACTTGAAGGCTTTGAAGCCTGGCAAGTTTAAACCGCAATGCGTGAAATGCAAAAAGGCATTCGGTTTACTCGTCCCCGCTGCCGCCACCGACGACGCCACGATTTTTGGATTTACACTTTCCGAATTGTCGCAACCCACTATAGCTTTTCCGCCTGGGAACCCGGAAACTGGGAACGCTGAAAACGACACGCGGCAAAAACCCAAACCTTCTCCCCCCACGACTCAACTGGAGACGCGAGTCGATTTACCGACTCGGGGAGGACTCCTCGGAACGGATGGGTCGGGCGCAGCAACGATTGATTCGCTTCCCCTTCCCAGCGAACTGGGGGGTTACCGGCTGTTATCCGAACTCGGACGCGGAGGGCTGGGAGTTGTTTATTTGGCCAACCAAATCTCGCTGCAACGCAAGGTCGCGCTCAAGGTCATTCGGGGCGGCCTAGCTCGCAACGCCACCGTCATCGCTCGTTTTATTCGTGAAGCCTATGCTGCCGCTCAACTGACTCATCACAACGTGGTGCAAATCTATGATTTGGGGACTCACAGCGACACCAATTTTTTTAGCATGGAGTATGTCGACGGGCAAAACCTCGCTGACCTTATGAAAACCCAAGGTCGCCTGCCGGCGGAACAAGCCGCGGGGTACATTCTCCAGGCAGCCCGGGGATTGCAATTTGCCCATAGCCAAGGCATGGTGCATCGCGATATCAAACCAGCAAATTTAATGTTGAGTTCGGCCGGCGTGATCAAGGTCGCGGATCTGGGGTTGGTCAAGGTCACTGGGGACGATCCCCACGTGGCGCCGCGCGGTGACAACCTAGAATTACCACGCGCTGCAACATCCTCGCAAAACGAGTTAACCAGCTACGGAACAACACTCGGAACGGCTAGTTATATGGCTCCCGAACAAGCTTCGGATCCCAGTCGGGTGGACCACCGTGCCGACATCTATTCTCTCGGTTGCACATTTTATGCTCTGTTAAGCGGAAGCCCCCCCTTCAAAGGAAAATCCCTTGAGGAAGTCGTTTCGCATCATAAAACACTCGCGATCCCACGCATCGAAATGTCAGTCGAACGACTCCCTCCAGCTTTGACTCAAATCGTCAATCGCATGATGGAGAAACGCCCCGAGGATCGCTACCAAAGTTTGGGCGAGGCCATTCGCGATTTAGAGAACTACTTGGGTGTACACAGTGGCAAGGATTTTCATCCAGCAGCGAAAGACGTGCAAGTCATCGAGCAGGCTGCTGCCGTCTTCAACTCAGCCCCTGCTCTCATTTTCCGCAACTGGCTCCCTCGCGGTTTCGCAGTTGCAACCCTGGCACTGTTAGTTTTTGCACTTGTCTTCCATTGGACATGGTCGGTACCCGTAGTGGTCTTTGCGGTGACGTCGGTGATTTCCTATTTTGTCTCGTCCGGGATGGGAACACAAGCTTATTGGATGGAGCGGGTGCGCGAACTCGTTTGGGGACGAAAGATCAATTTCTTGTTTCGGGTCGTCATCGCCTTGACGTCCCTGGTGGCCTTGAGTTGGTTGCTGGATGTTTTGGCCCTGGCGCTCCTGGCTGCGGTTTTGGGGAGTGGCGTCGGTTGGGTTCATTACTTTGTCTCTGATCATGCTCTGAAACTGCAGCGAGCTGACGCCGTACGATCGGTGGAACAACTTTTGAAACGTCTGCGGATTTCGGGCATTGATGAAGAAGCTTTGCATCTGTTTTTCGCCAAATACGCGGGCAACGACTGGGAAGAATTCTTTGAGGAACTATTTGGCTATCCAGCGAAGCTCCGCGCTCGTACGGAATTGGCAAGAGTTGCCGCAGCCGGTCGAAAAAATAAATTTCGCCCTTGGCTCGATAATTGGCTGGAGGGCATCGATCGCGAACTGGCTCGTCGCAAACGGCGTCTTGACCGCAAGAAATTAGGCAGAGTCGAATTGGCGGCATTGAGGCAACAAGGGTTGTCGGCGGCGGCGGCAGAGCAACAGGCCGACCAATTTGCCTCGGCTCTCGTGAGTGAAGCGGCCGATTTAAAACAACGCTTTTCTCGCTCTCTTATGACCGCCGCAACAGCAGATCCGAGTTTAGTTGCCCAGCAGAAAAAACTAAAAATCAACAAACTCTTGGACGAAGCCCGTCTCGGAAAACATCGAGAAAATCAATCGTTGACTCGGCGCCTCGATCCTTATTTGCTCCCTATCATTGGCCCGATGACCCGGTTTGCAATCGGGTTGATGTTGGTCATTAGTTTTGGTTTTTGGGTCAGAGCGAATATTGACCTGTCCCCTGTCGCGTCGGGTGAAGCGACGCAGGCACTGAAGAATATGCGAGTTGACGTTGGGGACAGCCTCACCGAATTTCTCCGCCTGGTGGGCTTTGGCAAACTATCCAACTCCACCGTGGAACTGGGCTGGCCAGGGGTCGGTAAATTCCTTAGCGGATTCGGAGCCTTGATCGCCGGAGTGCTACTTTTGCTTTCTTCTCTGATGCGAGGCTGGCAGCCTTCAGTCCTGCTTTTGCCGGCTGCTCTGTTGGTATTGATGGGCCCTTCGTTCGGGCTCCCTGGACACTCAGCGCTCGGGGGCCCCTTAGGGACAGCAACACTCGTGGCCATCGCCGCCTTTTTCGGCAGCATGTTAATTCGGGAGCAAAAAATTGAAAGCTAGTTTTTTTCGCAGACGCACGGTGTGAAAAACTAGTCGTCTATCTCGTTTGTTGGTTGTTCGCCATCCGGACGAGCCAAGATCCGTTGCAGGGAGGCCAAAGATTTTTGAATGTCAACTCGTAATTTCAAATCGGCCAAACGCAACCGTAACAACTCGCGTCGGATTGCGATCAATTCTGAGAAGGCCACCTCGTTGACCTGATAGGCCCCCAGAGTGACCTCATACGCCTGTTCCATTTGTGGAAGG
>JBGSIY010000054.1:0-3471 GCA_041742275.1 Pirellulaceae bacterium
CGAACCAGTCTCGCTGTGAAACGGAATCGTGGGAGCCAGAGAACGAAAACAACACGTCCGATCGACAGCCACCTTTTACCGATTGGAAAGTTGAAAATCGAAATACATCTTTGGGGTTGGGGAGTGCGGAAGGCCCCAAGGCGGTTTGGCGTGTTACGAGTGACGACCATTTAGCCATCGTGGCCATGGATTTGCGAGGCCCTCATTCCTTGGAACAATTTCATGCCCTTTCGTCCGCATTCCAGATTCTCAATCATTTTCAATTGAATCCCGATAAGTGGCTGGCAGGTTTCCATCACTTCTTATCCCAGCGGTTTGATGCATCGAATGTCGAGTCACTGGCGTGCCTCCAAGTCGACCCGCTCACTGGCGAGATTCGTGGCGCCGCCTCTGGAGATTTTGGGTTTTTGTTAACCGGTCCAAACCGTACAGTGCCCCCGCGCGGACTGGAATTTAATACGATCCAACAAAGACAGTCGGACTTGCTGTTTTTGCCCCGGCAAAGTGAGCTCACGATCTGCCATCCCTATTTTGATCTCGATGAGTTCTGCTTTCGATTGAATCGACATTGAGCTGCATGGTCAAACCCAATTGTCCGTTGTCCGTGGTTGAGCACGGCGACCCTCTGCAAATGTCGCTAACCCCTATGGCGTAAATTGCAAATCCACACCGACCCCAACAGGGTCGCAGAAATTAGCCGTGGGTAAGCGCAGCGCCACCCACGGAATTGGAAAAAACCAACCAGACCGACCCCAACGGAGTCGCAGACAGCAAACGTCGATGCCGATAAATGAACGAACAAGGTCATCGGCAAGATGCCTAAGCAAATCGACGATTATAGACCTGAAAGATTTATCGCGGCTTCATGTCTTTATCGAAGTGAATTTTAGTTTATAACTCAAGGTTATTGAACTCAATTCTGATGACGAAAGGCGAGAGTCAACGATGAATAGATCGCGATGGGGGTTTGGCCCAGGGTTTCTAGTTACCGCTGCTTTTATTGGTCCTGGAACGGTGGTTACCGCGAGCAAGATGGGGGCTGAATTTCAATACGCTTTGGTTTGGGCTTTGGGTTTCGCCGTCGTCGCCACCATTATTTTGCAGGAAATGTCCGCTCGTCTGGCGATTGTGGGGCAACAAGGCTTGGCCGAAGCGATCCGTTCCTCGCTGCCCAATCGCGGAATTCGATTCCTATCGTTGACGTTAGTTATCTTGGCGATCTTGTTTGGCAATTGTGCATTCCAAGCCGGCAACTTGGCGGGGGCAGGGGCCGGCATTGGGGTAATCGCTGGTGGGAATGCGAGCATTTGGATCTCGCTGATTGCACTGACAGTTCTCATTTTAATTTGGATAGGGCAGTTTAAGGTCATACAGAATTTTTTGACGTGTTTGGTGATGTTCATGAGTCTGCTGTTCATTGCAGCAGCGATTATTTCTCGTCCAGATTGGTCACGAATATCCAGCGGCTTGATTCCAACCTCGCTGCCAACAGACGCTTGGTTCAAAGTCATCGCGCTGATTGGCACCACGATAGTTCCCTATAATTTGTTTTTGCATGCCAGTGCCGCTCTAGAAAAATGGCCAGCCGGAGCCAATCAAACCGCGGAAGAACGTCAATCCATCTTGCGGAGTTCGCGGTGGGATACCCTTTTATCCGTGGCCTTCGGTGGCCTGATCACTTTGGCGATCATGATTACGGCTGCCGAAGCATTTGCGGGAAAGAACATCACAATTAATCAGCCGGGGGAAATTGCCGAGCAACTAAAGCCCGCATTGGGCAGCCTGGCTCAAATTGCTTTTGCAGCAGGACTGTTTGCTGCCGGATTGACCAGCGCGTTAACGGCGCCTATCGCGGCCGCTTATGCCGCAGCTGGCGCATTTGGGGTTCCCGCCAAGTTGAGCGATGTACGTTTAAAACTCGTTGCCACCGGAGTGGTCTTAGTGGGGTTGTTGGTAAATCTAACCATCAGCAAGAGTCCCACGGAAGTCATCCTGACGGCTCAAATTGCCAATGGTATTCTTTTGCCGTTGATTGTCTTCTTCTTGCTATTTGTCGTGAACAATTCAAAAATCATGGGCATTCACCGCAACCGCATGGTCGGGAATATTCTCGGGGGCCTTGTCCTAATCGTAATTCTGGCAATTACCTTGGGCCAAACGAACAGCATCTATTCGCGAATAAAATCGATGGTGCAACCGAAAGTCACGTCCTCGGCGTTAGTCGACGGCATGCAGGTTCATTCTTGTTCGAGTGCGCCGGGCGTTTTTTAAAAAAAAGCTGAAAATCCCACTGGCCGTGCTCTCGTTTCCATGGCGCGATTTGAAATGAATTCGATATCCATTACCATTTGTTGCGAAGCGGGAATAGCACCCAAAATGAGCCCACTTTTTTGCCAATGACAACTTCGATTTGGTGAAAAGCTGCCTATGTTCGTGGGCAAGGACCTTCGCGTTGGAAATACAAGTATTTCGTGGAGAAATGTCACAGCGTCAAGTGATTTCCATGGTTACCCGTAGGACCTCGGGGGTTTCCTTCCTATAATACTTTGAGTTGCAGATAGCTCACGCTACACATCGTAAGCCTGCTCTCGAAAAATCTATTTTGCCTCACTGCAGGACCTGATCCGCATTATTATTTCCAGCTCGTTGCGAAGCGCTGACGCAACGTTGAAATAACTTAGCGAACGAGGGGCCGGCCATTGATGGTGACTGTCTGCATTGAGGTTCCACTGTCTGCATTGAGGTTTCATAGTGCACGCGTTCACCGTCAACAGGAAACACGTCAGAAACAGAAAACACGTTAGCCATTAAACACGCGTCCGCAAATTCAATTGAATTTCGTGCCAATTTTGACGTGATAATATTGAGATAGTAAGCGAGATATTTAGTTAGTAAGCAACAGCGTCAACAACCCAACCCACAATGTTAAAGAGATAGAAATCATGAAAGTCAACCATTTCGATGAGGTCGAGCAAAAAAATGTAGAGATGCCGGGTACAAAAGATTGCCGCGTTCGATGGTTGGTTGGGCCGTCTGATGGGGCTCCCAATTTTGCGATGCGGCAATTTGAGGTTGCACCCGGTGGATATACGCCGCGACACTCGCACCCGTATGAGCACGAGGTCTACGTTTTAGAGGGGAACGGAACGGTTTTTTCTGGAGACACGCCTCATTCACTGACTCCTGGGACCGTGGTCTATGTGGCACCCGATGAAGTTCACCAGTTCCGCAATGATGGCAGCCAGCCGTTAAAATTTCTCTGCTTGGTCCCGAATGATTCGATGAACAAGCCGATCCATTTAGCGCCGGAATGTGGCGTCGAGCTGGCTTAGAATTAGCCCTTGGCCGTTTATCGATTGACGGTCTGAGGCGTATGTTCTCCTGCGTCCCAGGTGAATGTCGTTGATCGTTTTTGGTGTTTGTCACGTAGCCTCGGCTTTTTGAGTGGTGAAGTTTCTATGGATGATCCGC
>JBGSIY010000055.1:0-2657 GCA_041742275.1 Pirellulaceae bacterium
GGATCGCTGTTTTCGGCTTGCTTACAAATCGAGCAAGAGCTGCCGATAGGATTGCGGTGGTTTGGTCGTGAGGCGAATAAACTCCTGAGTGTATTGCACGGCCTTTTGGGTCATGCGAATCAACGGAAGCTGTACATTGGCATAGTGCCGGACGAAAGAATGTCTCTTCAAAATATTGTAGGTCCTGTCGAAACTCCCCTTCAACAAGGCACTCGCTTGTTCATCTGGCGACTGACCGAGGTTTTCCGGTTTCTGAAACACAGCCGTGATGTTCCCTTTTCCAGGACCGGATTTCGAGTAAACCAAATCCAATCCTGCCTTCAATCCGGTTGCCGCCAATGTCTGGACACTGAAACTATACAGATGCCCCCAATGCCAGCGGTGTTGAGGCGCGATGCCGCAATATTCCACATCCGGAACTTCGACCATCAATCGGCCACCGACTCGCAACCATCCGGCCATTTTTTTTAGAGCGTCCAGTGGTTGTTCGAAGTGTTCCAAGACATGAAATAAAGTGATCAGGTCAAATGCCGAGTCGCCATAGTCGGCATCTTGATAAAAACCGCATTTCACAGGAATCTCATAGCGATCAATAGAAAATTGAACGAAATTGGGATCGGGCTCAATTCCTTGTGATTGGTAACCCGCCTGTTTAGCTAAAAATACAAATTCACCTCCTCCCGATCCGATATCCAAAATCTTGGCCTTGGGGGGAATCAAATTTGCGAGTGTATCGATCCGCCGCTTCGCATAAATACCGCCTCGCAATACGTGTTTGGGACGGGGGACGGAAACGCGTTTGTACTGCTGGCGATAATCACGTTCGTAGAACTGAATAATCTCATCCGACGACGGGCGTGGGTCGGTATAGACCAAACCTGATTCGTGACAAATGACCGTGCGCAAAGGTTTCCCCCGGCGATCACGGTTGCTGACCACGATCGAGTTATGACTTTCGGTTAGAAAACAGGAACTCTCAGCTGTTACTTGAATCATCATTCCATCCCGTGCACAAACATGGCTGCCCAATTGTTAATAGACAAACACGACAAAAGTTGTTCTGTTGGGGCACAGAACACGGGTTGCCGCCCATTAACGTCAACACGCTGCAGAGTTAAATTGCTTTCACTGAGGGGGGTACGTACTCGAATTCCCGGAAATGGGTCAAGGCCAATCAGGCGTCGGCCTGAATTCAAACGCGAAATTCCGTCTTAAACGCGCCAATTAGGGCATTGAAAGAAGACATGGACGCTACGGGAGGTCGAGTTACGGGAGGTCGAGTTGCGGGAGGTCGAGGCTCCCGCCGAGACTCAATCGTTGCTCCCAACTGTTCGAGATCGTCCTCCGCACGCCTGGTCAGTACGACATCTCCTTAGACGCCGAGATCAACATAGCAAATCGCAGCGTGGGTGTGACGATCAGTGTCCGCCGCGAGGACAACGGGGCAGGGATCAACAGCGACGACGGATTCAAGATGATCGCTCAACCAGAAACCTACGGACACGCCACGGGTCATTTATCCGGGGTCAAGCGAACGACTTTCCTCGGCACCTACCAACGTTATGTCGTTCGCGTCTACGCGGCCAATCTAAGAACACTGGGCACCTTTGGTCTATCGAACGTCCAATTGCGAATCGTTAAATGTTCCTCGGGGGAAACTCTCCGCATTGGCCCGCTGCATCCCGCCACACCAGGCTGGCCACCGAACGCCATCGACGGCCCGCAAGAGGATTCTGGAGTCGAACCAGCGGAAGCCACTTACACGGGCACCGGTGGAGGTACGCTCACGATCACCGGCCCAACCTCCGGAGGCGGCACCGGCACCAACGAAAACTTCGAGGAGATCATCGAATAACCCCGTGACGTCGAGGCACGCCCAGGGACGTCGAGGCTCCCCTAAGATTCAACCACTGAGGACACGGAGAACACAGAGGCAAGCCAAATCAATTCTCTGTGCCCCTCTGTGTCCTCTGTGGTTATCACACAAACGAACCCAACCAAGCACCGGCGCAGCGGCACCAATCACCGGCGCAGCGGCACCAAGAACCAAGAACCAAGAACCAAGAACCAAGAACAGCGAAGCTAACCATCGCATTAAATTTCAAAGTCGCAGCCACATCCCAAACAACTGGGCTCATCGCCTACGCCTACGCGGTGGGTGACCTGCTGAACCTCGGCACCCTGGAGATCCGCACAGGTGCTCCACCGACCAACACCACCGACGCCGACAGCGGCACGCAATTGGCGACCCTGGGTTTTAGCGACCCCGCCTTCCTCCCGGCCGTCGCCGGCGAATCCGTCGCCACAACCATCATCGGTTCCGACGCCGTAGCAGCAGGCGACGCCGGCCACTTTCGAGCCAAAGCCACCGACGGCACCGTCATCCTCCAAGGCACCGTCGGCGAAGCCGCCGACACACCCGACCTAACCCTAGAAGAAAAAGCCACCGCCATCGGAGAAGGCCTAGCGATAACGGCCTTCAGCTTCGAAATCGGATCGTAGGCAGTTCGAGGCTCCACTGTACTGCTTGATTGAACAGAGAATTTGAGCATCGGGTACGTTCAGCAATCCACAAACCCAGCCCAACGTCATCTCCTCACTACGCGATGTCAAATTCTAATTGGTTATCCGCCATCATGCCTAGTTTTCCTGGGCAC
>JBGSIY010000056.1:0-6404 GCA_041742275.1 Pirellulaceae bacterium
GAGTCTAGGCTGCGTTTTGAATTGTGCGGAACCCAGTCCGGCCGATATCGGCAACGACGATAGGAGTACCTTGCGATTGCTATGAATATCAATCTTGATACGCGCTGTTGGGACGCTGCTTTCATCGGGGATTCTTTTGAGCGTCCACTACGATTCGTTCGACTCATTATTGCTGTTTTGGTCCTGCTGAATTTGTTTTTGGGAACGGTCAGCGGTTTGGCCGAGGAACCTGTCGATTTTGATACGCAGATTATGCCTGTCCTGTTTCGTTTGGGCTGCAGTGCGGCGGAGTGTCATGGCGCCTCGGGAGGGCAGGGTGGTTTGCAGTTGTCTCTATTCGGTTCGGAACCGGCGCGGGATTTTGATCAGTTGGTTCGCGAGCAATTGGGACGGCGAGTTCATCGCGTCCAGCCTGAGCGAAGCTTACTGCTGCTCAAGGCAACGGGACATTTAGAGCATGGCGGTGGTGAGGTAATGCCACCAGGCTCGCGGGATTATTTGTTATTTCAGCGATGGATTGCCGAAGGGACGCGCCGACTGCAATTAAGGCGTTTGACCTTCTTGACGATCGAACCTGCCGAAATCAACTTTTCGGCTGCCAATCAGACTCAGCGATTTCGAGTCGTAGCCGGCTTTGACGATGGGTTGCAACAAGACGTGACAACCGAGGCCGTGGTGAGCCTGTTTGATGAGGAAGCCTTGGTTTTACAAGGTGATCAATTAACATCCGGGCGACCCGGCCAACACGGGGTGATGATTCGCTATCTCGATCAAGTCGGTGTGTTGTCAACACTGTTGCCCTATGCACGGGCAGTAGATCGAGAAATGCCCAGTCGCGGTTTTATTGACAACGCCATCAATCGGCAATTATCGGAATTGGGTTTGGTTCCGACGCAGAGGGCCGATGACGTTACGCTCTATCGACGTTTGAGTTTGGACCTATGGGGTGCCTTGCCGGACTACGCAGACGCGGTGGCGTTTGCTTATTCAACGTCGCCAGATAAGTATGAACGGTTAGTGGATGAAATGCTGCAGGATCAGCGTTTTGTGGACCTCTGGACGTGGCATATGGCAGAATGGTTGCATGTAGGTGGTGGCAATATGTCCGTTGAGGTTGCCGAACGGTATCAATTGTGGATACGAGATCACGTCGAGCAAGAGGCTTCGCTGGCAAAAATGGCCGCGGAATCACTGACGGTTGTGGGAAGTTCCCAGCAGGGTGCCACTGGGTTTTATCGGTTGGCATCGACACCCGGCCAGCAAGCCGAGATTGCCTGCAATGTTTGGATGGGAGTGCGGATTGGCTGTGCTGAATGTCACAATCATCCGCTCGATCATTGGCAACAAGGCGACTATTTTAGTCTCGCGAGTTTTTTTGCGGGGGTGCGTCGCGGAGAAGAGGTTCAATTTGTCGAAGCCTCGGAGGTGTTGAATCCAGTCACGAGCAAACCGGCTCAACCGCGTTTGCCAGATGGAAACTGGGCAACGCAATCGGACCCGCGTCACGATTTCGCCGATTGGTTGACGGGCACTGACAATCCGTACTTTGCTGCATCAACGGCCAATCGGATCTGGGCCATCCTGATGGGGCGTGGTCTGTACGAGCCGATTGATGACTTGCGAAATACGAATCCCGTTTCGAATCGCCCGTTGCTAGATGAACTAGCGGCCTTTCATCGGCGCAGCCATTTTCAGTTGCGACCCCTGATTCGGGAAATCGTTTTATCTGAGGCGTATCGACGTGCAATAAAATTAGAGGCTTCAACGGAACGCGATCGATTTTATTGGCGTTTTTTGGAACGTGAGCTTCCAGCAACGGTAACGTTGAATTCGATCACGCAAATCATGGCGGGAGAGGGAGCGGAGCCTCGCGATTGGCTTCAGGAGCCACGGCCGAATCGTATCGATGATTTAATTTTGCTGGGGCAATGTGCACGTGATCAAAACTGTGTGGGCGGACTCGGAAATGGCGGGGCTACGGGTGGGCTGGCCGGTAATCTGGAGTTGATGACGGGGCCCATTTTGAACGAACGCATTCAAGCAGACCAGGGGTTTTTGAAACAATCGATGGACGCTGGAATGTCCGATGAACTCATTTTAGACCGTCTTTACCAAGCCGCTTATTCTAGAAAACCCAATTCGAAAGAGGTCCAGTTTTGGATCGGTCAATTTCAGGCTGGTTCCGATGCCATGCAGCGCGTTGGGATTTGGGAAGACATCATTTGGTCCATTTTGAGTAGTCAAGAATTTCGAACGAATCATTAGGAACGAGCCATGTTGCCGAAATCACGTCCTGAGAAATCGTCATATTGGACTTCGGACCGAGCAGTCCGTTGCGATGGGGTGACACGTCGTGAGTTCGTGCGGTTAGGTTCTCTTGGGGGTGGACTGGCCAGCGCCGCCCTCTTGTGGGGAGCTCATCTAAGGCAACCCGGACCATCGCAGGCCTCTGGAACGCAGTCACGCCGTCAAAGAAATTGCATTTTGATCTGGTTAGATGGGGGGGCCAGCCACCTGGAGACATTTGACCCCAAGCCGCAAATGCCAATCGAAGTCCGCGGGCCGATGACCTCGATTGCGACGAGTCTTTCGGGCGTTCGATTCGGCGAGTGCCTTCCTGAGTTGGCGCGACGGATGGATAAGATGACGTTGTTGCGTGGAGTCACTTCGCCATTGGGAGAACACAACCTCGGCGCTCAATACATGCTGACCGGCTATCGGCCGACATCCGCGTTGGAGTACCCGGTCATAGGGTCGGCAATCAGCCATCTCCTGGGTCAGCGTGGGGACTTGCCAGCGCACATCGCTATTCCCAATCATCAGGTCGGTGGGGCTGCGATGCGTCCCAATGGTTATTTGCCGTCTGGATGCTCGCCGTTTGAATTGCAACGTCGGGGATCATCGCCGGGAGAAAGCAAACAGGCGTTGGCGATCCCTGACGAATTGAATCAATTCCGCGTGGAGCGACGAGCGGCGTATCTTAAACAATTAGATCGTTTCTCGCGTGAGTTGGATCGAGTGGGTTTAGATCGAGATTACGCGGGATTGGATCAGGCCGTGCGGTTCATTACTTCCCCCGCCGCGCGACAGGCCTTTGATTTGGAACAAGAACCAGCGAAGACACGTTCCCGCTATGGAACGACTGTTTTCGGAGACAGTTGTCTGCTGGCTCGTCGCGCGATTGAAAGTGGGGTTCGTTATGTCACAGTCAATTTTCCCGGCTGGGACACCCATGAAAACCTCACGTTGCGGTTGAAAGATGGGTATACGGGGGCGCGCGAACCCGTGGGTTTGATTCCCAACTTGGATCGAGGCCTATCAGCCTTGTTGCAAGATTTAGAGGAGCGGAATTTACTGGAGGAAACTCTGGTAGTTGTTATGGGGGAATTTGGGAGGACGCCACGTATTAATGCCTTAGGGGGACGCGATCATTGGCCGCGGGCTTTTAGTGTTTTGATGGCCGGGGGTGGAACTCCCCAAGGTCTGGTGTGGGGGGAAACGGACCCGGCGGGTGAGTCGCCTCGCAACAACCCCGTGACTCCTGCCGATATCGTCGCGACCCTGTATCACCAGTTGGGCGTGGATCCCTATCAAGAACTAATCACGCCGGATGGGCGCCCGGTGCGACTGGTTAAGGACGGACAGATTATCGCCGAGGTGACCGGTTGATGAGCAAGGCAACGTTTTTCTTCAGAAGAGGCACGCAGGGATTTGCCTTGGTTGTGTTTGGCCTCCTTCTGGTTGCCTCTAACTCTGCGGCCGTTGGGCAAGAGCTCGGGGAAAAGCTTTTTAAAAGCGACGGTCCCATCAACGCGGTAAAAGTGATCGATGATCAAGGCACCGTGTTGATCGGATCGCAGAATCGCCTGCAAAAGTGGAGTAGTGAAGGTAAGTTGCTGCAGAACGTGGAGCTGCCGCTGACGCATACGGGAAACTTGTTAATCGCGTCGGATCGGCAGCGTGTCTGGGTTGGTGGGGGGACACCGGGGGAAGGGGGCGTGGTTGTTGAGTTGGCTCTACCGGCCATGCAAGTGCAGCGAGTTTATGAACTGCACACCGACATGATTGCCTCGATTTCGTTATCGGTTGACGCAATGCGAATCGCGTCGGCATCGATGGACGGTACGATTGGTCTATTGGAGTTGAAAACAGGTGCAGTCGAATATTATTCGGGGCATTCCAAGCGAGTAACCGATGTCGGCTGGGTCGGCGAGAACCAGCTGGTCTCCGTGGGCGAAGACATGAGTCTGCGATTTTGGGAGTTTCCTTCGGGAAAGCTACAGCGAACGTTGCTACAACATGTGGGGGGAGTGCGCGGAACGTTGACTTTGTCCGGGGCACGATCCACTCTCCCCGTCGTGGCAACCTGGGGACGAGATCGCACCGTTCGATTCTGGCAACCGACGATTGGTCGTATGATGCGATTTTCGCGTTTGGACGCCCCGCCTTTGGTCGCGATTTGGGATGCAGAAATACAGCAATTGATTGTGGGGGACACGGCGGGGCATTTGAACTGGATCGACTGGGAGACTGCACAGATCCAACGACGTGTCATGATGGTTGATGATTGGATAACCGCCTTGGACTTGAGTCACGATGGGAACACACTCTACGTCGGTACAGCCAATGGTGAACTCTGGCGCGTACCGACGAGCCGCGATGTTCCCAATGCGAAACGGTAAAATGAAACCCGCAGTCATTCGGTTTTTTTTATCAGTTACGAATCCGCAAACCGTTCGTCTGACCGGCGAGAGGCACTGGGTGAGAGAGCCCACCCTGGCAGCACGCCTGACGAATGTGGGCATCATCATCTTTACACGAGCACGTCGCGAATCACGCTTTGTGGTTCGACGCCCGTCAGGCGTTGATCGAGGCCTTGGAATTTAAACGTGAAACGTTCGTGATCGATCCCCAAACAATGCATGATTGTGGCGTTCAAGTCGTTGACATGGACTGGTTTTTCCACGACGTTGTAACTGAAGTCATCGGTCTCGCCGTGCACGTAGCCCTTGCGAATTCCTGCCCCGGCCATCCACATGCAGAAATTACGTGGGTGATGATCCCGACCATAGTCGTCTTTCGTCAATGTCCCTTGGGAATACACGGTTCTCCCAAATTCGCCTCCACAAACCACGAGGGTCGAGTCGAGAAGTCCGCGGCGTTTTAAGTCGTGGATCAGAGCTGCGGTGGGTTGATCCGTTTGTTTGCATTGGTTACCCAGTTGATAGGGCAGTGAGCCATGCGTATCCCAACCGCGATGGAGGATTTGCACGGCGCGAACGCCGCGTTCGATGAGGCGTCGCGACAGGAGAGCGCTATGGGCATAGGTTCCCGGCGTGGTTACATCGGGGCCATACATTTCTAACGTTTCGGCAGATTCACCGCTGAGGTCGGTGAGATCCGGAACGCTGGATTGCATGCGAAACGCCATTTCATATTGGGCGATTCGCGTCAATGTTTCGGGGTCGCCCCATTGCTCGAGGGTGCGTTGATTGAGTTTCTGGAGGGCATCGAGCATGACGCGTCGATCATCGCGACTCACTCCATCTGGATTGGGCAAGTAAAGCACTGGGTCTCCGGCTCCGCGGAGCGCGACGCCGTTGAAGCGAGTGGGTAAAAAGCCGCTTCCCCACATTCGGTTGTAAAGTGCTTGACCGTTACTGTCGGCAGGGAATTGGGGCGTGAAGACTACGAAGGCGGGGAGGTCATTGTTTTCGCTGCCCAATCCATAGGCCAACCACGAACCAATACTGGCCTTGCCGGGGACTTCCGAACCGGTCATCACAAAAGTGCAGGCGGGGTCATGATTAATGGCATTGGTATGCACGGTTTTGATCAAGGAAATTTCGTCGACGATTCCGGCGGTGTGGGGCATCAGATCGGTGTTGATCCACATTCCCGCTTCCCCACGACGTTCGAATTTAAATTTGGAGGGGGCGACAGGGAAACGGGTTTGTCCACTTGTCATCGTCGACAATCGCTGCCCACCTTGAACCGAGGGCGGCAGTTCTTTGTCGAAGTAATCAACCAAACCGGGCTTGTAGTCCCAAGTGTCATGTTGAGGAGGCCCGCCATTGAAATGCAAGTAAATCAAAGCCTTGGCCTTCGGGGCAAAGTGGGGCAGGCCGGGTAACGGGGGATGCACACGTTCATCGGCCTGAGCCACACGTGGATTCAATATCTGACTCCCGGCCAGCATGCCCAGCGCGAGACCGCCCAATCGCAGACCCGAGTCGCCAAAAAAATGGCGTCGCGTTTGTTGAATGGCAAATTCGGTTTGAGGGTCCATGGTTAATTCCTGTTCAGCGTTTCATCTAGGTTTAAGAGTAGATTGGCAACCAAGGTGTAGGCTGCGAGCTCGGCGCTATCCAGTGACTCGAAACGCGGCGAGTCACCGATCGCCA
>JBGSIY010000057.1:0-6746 GCA_041742275.1 Pirellulaceae bacterium
GTCGGCTCGGGCTTTGTCGATTCTCGTTTGGTCGAATCCCGTTTTGTTGAGGGAGTATCCAGTCCGACGCCGGTTGTCAATTTTGCGTTCCGTAAATCATGTTTATCCTGACTCACGTTTTGGGTATTCGAAAAAGGAACAAGATGGGGTTCATCGTCGATCAGGTTGTTCGACAAGGCATGTCGGGCGCCGATACCATTTTTGGCGTTATCCGCCTTCCCAATTGATGCGGGACCTTTGGGCGATGTTCCTGTTGAGGAATTTGTGGCTGAATGGGATGTGTGCACCGCTGTCTGCCTAATCGGCACGCGGGACTTATTCTGCGTTTCCGAGGGGTAGATCACTGGCGTTTCTGACCCGTGAGTTTTATCGCCGTGTCTTTTATCGCCGTGCCCCTGACTAAAGTGTCCTATGTCAAAATCCAACGTAAACTCTTTGATCGAATCGACGGAAGCCGCACAATCGGCTTCATTGTGCACGGGGAGTTCTCCACGAATCACTCGAACATCCCGCGGGGCTTCGATACCCAATCGCACGGTATTGCCTTTGATTTGCAGCACCGTGATCCGCACGTTTTCACCAACGATTATTTCCTGCTGTGTTTTTCGAGAAAGCACTAACATGGCTAACACTCCTTTGTTTTCTGAACGATGAATCACCTGAGGAAAACATATACGGAACCAATCCGAAAAACAGTTCAGAAAAAATTAAAGTCTTTTCCGAATTCAACCGGAGCGGCCTAAACTGGCCTTCTTGGCCATGAGAAAGATAGGTTCGGCAAGGCCCCTGTTTTTAGGAAGAGTCCCAGCAACCCTTCTAAAAGCGTTTATTGTGGAGGCTTGAAATGGGCAGCAGCTGCGAAGTGAAAACGCTAGCGTCCGTGACTCCGGAGGCTCAGTTGATCGCGCAACTGGGCGGCGAGTTCAAAATTTTCCTCGGCGATAGCATCGGACAGTTTTTCTTGTAACGTTCGATCTACGCGATATCGCTGACGCAAGTTTTTTTGAAACTCTCGTAATTGGACCACCAATTCATCGGTTTCAAATTGTTCGGTGGCCTCGTACTCGTCAAACAAATGTTGAATTGTGGCCAGCCCTTGATTGACAACCTCGATTGCCAATTCTCCCGAGTTTTCCGCATCGGACTCCAGCAGTGCCAGCGCCGCCGCTTGGGTCCGATGATAGAGCACGAAGGGGCGATATTGCTCGTGGGTTAACGTCCAGTTTTCATCGGGTGAGCACGTTTTGCAGAAATCCATCATGCTCAACGTGTGATCAGCGTCCTTCACCGCACTGTCAAACTCATGCAAATGCAACCAGCAAATACGCCGGTGATAATATTGAACAAATTCGCGATCCACCTCGGAACATTGCTCTTCGCTCAACACGAACAGGGGAGCCAGTTTTTCGGCCTGATGTTGCAGATGGGCCAGGTACGTCACGGCGCCATGCGGTTGCTTGCCATCCGGCCGTCCCTCGACTTCCAGCTGGAGCAATCCCATGTCCAAACGTAACTGCAACACAGTTCGGTCAGGGGTATTCACGCGGCGCACATTGATACTGTTTGGATCGTAGGGCCATTGCTTTAAAATATGATCGATTTCTTGTCGCTCTTCCATATGCTTTCTCGAGAGTGGCACCTTTTTAATATGTCGAATCGTTTTCTGAGAACCACACTATTCTATTAGTCACACTATTTCTGGAATGGGTACCACCCTGTTTTTAATCTTTGGTTTCACCCGGCGGCTGATTTCGGCGAGGGTGACAGCATTTGTCTCTTGATGGGAGTTGCAAAGGCTATTAGTCACTGGCTATTTGTCACGGGCTATTCGTCCCGGCGGATGGGGCGTCGCGAATTTTTTTTGTCACTGGCTTTTTTCTTGGTATCCAGGCGTCTTCGTATTGACCCTTTGGACGGCTTGGATGGTTTTCGTTTTTTGGGCACAATTGCGGCCGCGGCGATCAGCTCTCTTAACTTGGCGAGGCAATCGGCAACATTGCGACTCTGGTCGCGAAATCGGTGGCTGGTGATGACCATTTCGCCAGCCCGGTTGATACGGTTCTTGCATTGCACTCGCAACCGATTCATTACATCGGCAGGCAGACTCTCATTCCCGGCCAACATCCACGTCATGGTGGCCTTGGTATTGACCTTGTTGACATTCTGGCCGCCAGGTCCCGGGGAACGAGAAAAGCTGAATTGGAATTCGCTGATCGGAATCGAAATGGAGTCATTAACAAACAGCAAGGCGGCATTTCCTGATAGACGCAAAAAACTAAATCGTGAACAAAATTGGCCGATCTAATAAAAACCGAGCCCAGGGCGAATTCCGCCTCCGCATCGCATCATAACTTTTTTCTCAGCCCACTGCGACCCACTTTCGCCTTGCCGACTGGCGTATTTGTAACCGTTCACACCTCGATCCGCCGCAGATGTTAACCCCAGATCATCCTCCATGGACCTTGGACTCGCGGCAAAGGTCGAAAGGGCATTTTTTGCTCGATGGTCATGCCAAAAAAGATTCTTGGCGTGAACGGCACCCGCGATTTTACTCGCCACGACCGAGAGCTGAAATCAAAGACAAACCATAGGCTGCCAGGCCGAGGAAGGGCAGGGGCGGCTTGGTTGAGCATAGGGCAGCCAGGAAATAGCTCGCTTTCCCCCTAAGGGGGTCGACGTTGGAGTACAGCCTTTCAGGCTGCAGAACCCGGAGATAGACGGAAAGACGTCACAAAAACGAAGGCGAACGATTAGGGGTTATTAGGAACGAAATGGCGGTTTGAATTTGTAACAATCATTGCGCGGACGCAAGCTAAAGCTTGTACTCCAACGACTCGGTAGCACGAAGTTGGAGTACAGCCTTTCAGGCTGCAGAACCCGGAGATAGACGTCACAACAGCAAGGAGATCGATAAGAGGGTTTTTAGGAGCGGCATCGCGGTTCGAATTTGTAACAATCATTGCGCGGACGCAAGCTAAAGCGTGTCCTCCAACGACTCGGTCCCAAGTTGAAACTCGAACTGAATCGGCTCAGTCGCATGCCTTTATCAATTCTCTTGTAAACCCGACCGGCTACGACAAAGCAAACTTGGGCAGATAGGCTAAATTCTTTACTCGTGTAGACGGCGGACACGAGCAAACGAATTGAAGACCGTCGCCCCATCCTTCAAAAATTCGGCAAGGCTATCGAGCACATACTCGTGACCATAATACTGCACTTCGCTTCCAAAGACTTCGCCCTCAATCGGCCCTTGATATCCTGCGTGGGCCAACAATCGCATCCAGGCATTCAAAGACACGTCGCCGCAGCCGGGCAACCGCCTCGCGTTTCGCTCCCGGCTCAATCTCGCACGGTCAGCCACCTGCACTAATGCCACGCGATCGATAAATTTATGCAAGTCCCGGGCGGCGGTTCGGTCCAAGCCCAAATGATAAAGATCCAGGACGATACCCAGCGAGGGATCGTTCCAATCTCCGACGAGGTCCAGGCACGACTGAAGCCCATCCAGAATCGTCCAGGGCCGAGATTCATGCCCCAACATCGGTTCCAACGCCAGACGAACATGACATTCGTGAGCGACTGGCAGAAGTTCGGACAAGGCACTGTCTAGAATTCGTGTTGCGTGCCGATGAGTATGTCCATTTCGTCCACCAGGGTAGATGATCAAACAATTGGCCTTCAAGGTCGAGGCCATTTCAATGGCATGAACGGCGTCGGCAATGGCACTGGAATAACTCATTCCTGCGCTTCCGGTGAATCCGCCTGCCCAACTCAGACTGGAAACCGACATTTGCATCTCTCGCAAGTAATCGGCCGCTTCATCTACGCCAATCTCATCCATTTTCCCGCGCCACAACCCAATTCCTTGGATCCCCCGCGATGCATAGCGAACGACGTCGCGAAAAAAATCCCATTTTAACGACGAAAGCTGATTGACGGCAATACAATCCACTACGGCGGTCCTTCTGTTGCGACATTGCTGAAATCGTCTCTCGCCCAATCAGCTTGAAAATCGATTCCCGCTTTTCAGAACAAGGTAACAGTATGTTCTTTTTTTTAAAAACTGTAAACCTAAAAAAATGGAGTGCTGGCGAAGTCAGCACCAGGTGCAAAAATAATCGCTGAAGAGTCTTCTGCCAACCGGCAAGACAGTCGTTCCCACACGCTCTCGTTGACGCCAAGCCAGGTAATTCGATGTCGACGTTTGTTCCCATATCTCAATTGTGATTTCGATGGAGGAGCCCATCTTAACGAAGTTTCTAAAGTCAGCGGGATTGAGATCAGCGCATTTAAGGACAGAGCATCCGCAATCAGACATTTTTTCGCTGCACATTACACCAATCAACTTGCCCTCGAGTGAGGACTCAGGAGATTTACAGAAGGCTTGGGTCCAGTTTCATTGCTTTGGATTTTATGAGCTCATTGCTGCAACCGCGCCTCGGTCGTCCACCCCGCACATGTTCATGCCTCGTGTTGTGTCAGGATTAAGCTCAAGGGATAAGAGTTCAGGCATCTGCCCGCCCCGCAGTGCGCTCCAAAGCAATATACCGGAACCTAACCACGTGAATTTCGACAAAGCACTTGCCGAGCATAGAACAGAGAGAGGATCGGCGCGGACAAGCGATGAATTGAAATCACAAAAATACCGTTTTTACCCCGTTAACTCTCTCTCTCTCTCTCTCTCAGGCGCCATTCATCATTTATTCTTTGTGCCCCTAAATGAATATGACCTTAGGAACGGGCTCAGGCATTCTGCGGGAGTCCCATTTTGCAACTCATTCGTAACAGCGCCTGGCTAAAAAAACGTTAGGTTGTCGGCGAGAACACCATCCTGAACGTCGCAAGGAATCGCAAACCAAATGCTATCACTTGGAAATGTATTAAATCAAAAACAAGGTCGCAACCATTGTCCTCAATTTTTTTCCCGTAGCACTGATCGAAATGTTCGCTACCGAATCGGATTCGATGTTTTAGACCGGTTCGCAGCCCTCAATTTCGCGTCGCCAACCGCACCCAATTCAACTCGCCAAACTGTCCACTATCATTCTTCTGAAAAAGTCAGCAATTACGCAAGTTTGTTTTGCTTATGTCTCAAAGGCACAATTATAAGAACAACAAATCTCATTGCAAACAACACAAAAACGACAACCCCGCATCAATTGCCCGAGTCGCCCAAATCACGCAGTCGCCTGTTTCTGCTAGCCGTCCCTCGATGAAGTTATTGAAGTTTCTGTTTCAATTTAGAACAGTTCGGATTTGGGGTTACCGCAATTTTTTTGCTGCTGCACACACGGCAGGAGCAAAGCTCCCTCGCAGTAATCCTGCTCATTTGCCGGAAATTTATTGCGCGTTAAAGTTTACTTTGAGATGGCTACTTTGCCCTTGGGCGGGTTGGCAAAATGCTTCCGATAAATGCAGACTGTTACGCGGTCATATGGTTGAACAAACGGTGCAGCGAATCGGAAAACTGTGAAGCGGAAAACGCAACACAAATGGCGTTGGGCTCAGTTCCAACCATTTGTTACCTTAGTTAACAGACGATAAACCGGACGTCCTGGGGGTAGCCAGTATCAGTCGCCAATTCAATTTTTTGATCTCGGAGGTTTCTGAAAACGCAGAAGGCGAGAGACATCTAAAAAGTCTCGAGCCCGGGGGGGAAATAGAAACGCGGGAAATGAAAAAGCGATCGCGGTGAATAACGTCTGTATTGTTATCGGAGGGATTTCTTTATTGCTTGACGTCACTTCCCAGACTGGGACGTTCCGGTTGTAGGAATTTTCGGTGCAGACAAATGTGGCATTAAGTCATGGTTTGGTTGCGAAGAATCCTAATGTACGAAGAGTCCTAGTGTATATAGAAGGAATCGATTCTCGCCTACAAAAATAGGTGGGCAACATGATTGGGGTAGAAGTCTCATACCTTATTTAACTTTCTGTTACCTGATTTGTCCTTAATCTGAACGGTTATTATTACTGAGGTTTTTCGGCAGATACGTTTTGCGAAAAAAGGCATGATCGAGGGGGCAAGCAAGATCTCGGGGCTGTCCAAGTACAACTGAACCATAAAACTGTCCAGGACGTAAACGGGGGTCGAAACCCTGATAATCCTTTTGCATCACTTTTAAATGGAATGAAATCATGGCACCAACTCTCAACCGGATTCGTGTCGACTATGATGACAATGATGTTCGCCAGCGAGTCTCGAGTTTTTTGAACAGTCGACACATCGCCACCCTCCGTTTGCTGAATGTCGACGTGCAAAATGGCTCATGCACGGTCAGCGGAAATGTTAGCTCGTTCTATGAGAAGCAGGTTGCGTTGAACAGTTGTCGTCGCGTGGCCGGCGTTCTTAGTTTGGTCGACGCGCTAGACGTGCAGTCTGACAGCCAAGTGTCCATCTGCGATGGAATGTCCCTGTGCGATGAGGACGATGGAAATGAATTGTCCCATCTCCAAGAAGCATTTCGAGAAATTAAACCGAAGTAGATTTGGATGCGCACGACGCAGCCTGAAGGCTGTACTCCAACGGCGCGCGAGTACATGGTTTCGTTTGTGCGCGACGCAGCCTGAAGGCTGTACTCCAACGGCGCGCGAGTACATGGTTTCGTTTGCGCGTGATGCAGCCTGAAGGCCAGCCTTTTGAAGCTGTCACATTAGGTGTCACAACGTGACGCTTGAAGGATTTTGAAAGTCGAGGCGTGTTGTCGATTGGTTTTGTCCTGTTTCAATTTGTCATTGTTTTTTGGC
>JBGSIY010000058.1:0-5880 GCA_041742275.1 Pirellulaceae bacterium
TATTCGTAACATTAGGTCTCCTCAATCGTTTAAATCCGACCCAGTAATTATAATCCATCCGACATAGGGCGGGAACGAGCCAAGCGAGCAGGTCCAGTTGGCAGTACGCGTGTGCGCGTTTTCGATTCGGCAACGACGACCATGGCACATTTAAACAAGACCATTTCGTGCGGTGTCAGTGGCCGGGCGACGGTCGGTGGCGAATGAACTTGTGGACCTCATTGACCGATGTCGTGCGAGAGAAGGTGCGTGCAGTCGGATCGCGATGGGTGGAGTCACTCAAGCGTGCGGTTAGTCGTCCCAACTGAGTGAATCCTGAAACTCATCTCTTGGGTGGCTCCGCGGTTGGCTGCGTGTTGCGGATAAGCTCGTGCCAGGAACGCTGGCCACATTGCGGGCATTTTATGAAAGAGCGGGTGTGTGACCGGCTTGCCTTCCACCTGATACCACCCAACTCCCAGATGGACCGCGTGAAACCGCAGGGACATTGCATCATCCACGAGCGTGAGTCTACTTCCATGCTCTCAGCCCATCGACGAGGCAGAATGCAAACGAAGAACTTTTGAAGAATTGACATAAACTGGGTCCAATGCCTTACACCAGCGCCAGCCGAGTCGCGAGCGTGGGCTTTCAATGCGAAGTCGCTCGGCTCCACGGATCACGTAGATGCGATGGTTTGTCCCGCCGTTAGCTTGTCCCCTTGTCATACAGTTCTACTGCAGGCACGAAACCCGGAGACGAGCTCGAAATGGAGTTCAGCCGACCAAACCTTGTACGGCGAAATTCGTTTCGCCAATTATGCTCGATTGTAGCTGAGCGGAACGCCGTTTGGCAAAAAAAATTTACCAGCCAATGGCGACTTCGAACCCATTCGGTCATCTGCCTACCCAATGGGCTAGCGATGATAGTGCCGGGGGTGACCTCCAGAGCGATATTCGTAGTAGAAAACAGGAGGCGGTGGAGCGCGGTAAATCACCGTAGGAGGGGGAAGCACGTTGTACTCTTCGCGCACGATCACTGTTTGTGGTTGTTGGATCATGGGGGCCCGATATTGAGGTGCCGTTGACTGGGCCACCTGTTGCCCCACCGGAGCACGTTGCATGGCCGAAATAATATTCTCACCGACGCCTTGCTGATGTAAGGCGATGATTTCCGAAACATTCAATTGGCGTTCGACACCGTTGGTTTGAATGTGATTGATGATCACTTGCTCACCCAGACCATTGCGGTTCATGCTGACCACGTCGTTGACAGTGACACAGGGCCGTGACATCTGCTGGATTTGCTGCTGCTGTTGATACAATTGACCTTGGTAGTATCGTTCGCGATTGATCTGTTGATCTTTGGCTTTGCCCAGGAGCCCGCCGGTGACGGCGCCGACCACACCGCCAATGATCGCGCCTTCGGGTGTTTCATCGTTCTGATGGCCAATGATTCCGCCGATAATCGCACCGGCAGCGCCACCGACAGCCGCTCCGTCTCGCGTGTTTTGTTGAGCGATCGACGAGGATGCAAAGGAGATCAGCAAGGCCATCGTGATGATCCAAGAACGAAACATTTGCAAGGTCTCCGAAAACAAGTCAGAATAGTGGAACAGGGGGCACGACTGATGTGCGAACTACTACTTGATTACCAAATCGGGCTGAGCCCAGGTAGATCAACTAACGGATTTTGCTGAAACGATTTCTAATCGGTCAGCACCAACCAAGGTAGCTAGCTCGTTTTTCAACATTACAGAACGTTCGTGAAGGGCAAACAGGTCGTTTTTGCGACTGCCTATTCACAGCAATCGCCCCTCAAGTACTATCGGCAAATTTCCCCGACGAATTATTTAATGGCACGGCTGGCGTTATTCTCGATCGCTAGCGAAAACAGGCAAAGGAAACGATCATCATGAAATTAACGTTCACCCAGGATGCCACCGGCGAAGATGCATCAGGTTCCCGCCAGCGGCGGAACGGGCAATCTTTATGCCAAAAAATACGTTCAGGAATCGGGCTGTGGGTCGTGCTCATCGGGTTCGCCGCGTTTTATGGCTCGGCGCTGGAGGCCCAGCAATCGAGACAGCAGACGAGTCGCGGTATTGAGGCAATGGTGGCCGCGGTCCATCCGCTGGCCAGTCAGGCGGGATTGGATGCCATTAACGCCGGTGGAAACGCTGTCGATGCCGCTGTGGCCGCGTCCCTGACGCTGGGGGTGGTCGATGGATTCAATTCGGGGATCGGCGGAGGGTGCTTTATCATCATCCGTACGCCGGACGGCGAAGTGATTTGTATTGACGGGCGAGAGATGGCACCCGCTGCGGCGACACGCGACATGTTCATGATCGAGGGGAAGCCGGATACGATGTTGTCGCAAGTGGGTCCATTGGCCAGTGGAGTTCCCGGGGCGTTGGCGGGTTATGCTGAAGCTGTCGGGCGATTTGGACGGCGGTCGTTACGGGATCTGATTTTGCCGGCTGCCGAGATTGCCGAACAGGGCTTTGAGGTGTCGCCCAGTTACGCCCGGGCTGTGGCGGGAAATTTTCGTTACTTTCAGCAATACGCGGGAAGCCTCGCTGTTTTTCAACGGGGCGAGGGGCAAGCTCTGCAGGCTGGCGACCGATTTCAACAACCTGATTTAGCTGCCACCTATCGAGCGATCGGCAGCGAAGGAACGGATTGGTTTTACCGAGGGCCCTTTGCGGAGCAGACCGCCCAGTGGATGGAGGAGAACGGCGGGATCATGACAGCAGCTGATTTCGCCAACTACCATACTGTTTCTCGTGCGCCATTGGAGACCACCTACCGGGGTTACACGATTTACGGATTTCCACCGCCGAGTTCGGGCGGTGTGCATGTGGGGCAAATCCTCAACATATTGGAGGGCTTTGATCTGGCGGAGCTGCATCGTACGCAGCCGGCCGTTTTCACGCATCTCGTAGCAGAAGCGATGAAATTGGCATTTGCAGATCGAGCCTATTGGTTGGGAGATCCCGACTATGTAAACGTGCCCAAAGGGTTGATCGATAAAGGCTATGCCGCGACGCTGGCCCAGCGCATTGATTTGACCCAAGCGATTCGGGTCGAGTCCCATGGCGTTCCCCCATTGGCGGATGTCGAATTTTTTGAGAAGCACACGACGCACATTGCGGCCGCCGACGCGGAAGGTTATTGGGTTGGCATCACGACAACAGTCAACACGACGTTTGGTTCGAAAGTCATCGTGCCCGGTTTGGGGGTCATTATGAACAACCAAATGGATGATTTTGCGATCGCGCCGGGGGTCCCCAATGCATTTGGTTTGGTGGGAGCGGAAGCGAATTGTGTTGCCGGTGGCAAGCGACCGTTGTCGAGCATGAGTCCGACGATTGTGGTGCGAGAGGGTCAGCCCGTGATGACAGTAGGGGCCGCTGGAGGGCCGCGGATCATCACGCAGTCGTTGTTGGCCACGGTGCGGGTTTTGGATTTAGGCATGCCTGTAGATCAAGCGTTGGCGGCGCCTCGTTTCCACCAGCAATGGTCGCCCGACAAGCTCTATCTCGAACGGGGATTCGATGCCCCTGCGCAACAGGCCCTAGAACAACTGGGGCATCCGGTAGAACTGACTGGGGTCGCTGGCGTGTCACAGGCCATTTGGTATGACGCGGAGAAAGGTGAGTTGGTGGGTGCGGCCGATCCGCGGGCTGGGGGCGCGGCGATCGGCAAGTGATGATTGTGTTCGTTCACGCCCTGAATCGTTTTAGTAATTGTCCGGAATTAAGTTCCCGGATTAGCCGAAACGCGCTACCGTCCGGTTCCCTGCAAAACCGGGTGCTAGTGCACTCCGGCTAATTTTAAAAACGGATTTTATTACGGGACGATTCCTTAGGCAGTGCCATCGTGAATCATCCGAACGGCTTCAGACGCGTTCTTGCACAGGTAATTTAGCTACGACGGGGCCGCGACGCATCGGCTCATGACGTTGGCCGAGGTTGTTGCTGGGTCAGGCAGTGGAATGAACCGAGCCCGACGGTGAGGTTGACGCTGGGCAGTCGCACGATGTTCCGGTTGGGAAAGTGTTCGCCAATAATCTTGGCCGCCGTTGCGTCTTGGCGAACGCCAAATTCCGGGATGATCACGCTTCCATTGGTGATGTAAAAGTTACAATAGCAAGCGGGGATTTGCACTCCGTAGAAAAAGACGGGGTCGGGAATCGGCAGGGGAATCAGGTCTCGTTGCAGCCCGTGTGCATCGAGGCCTTGGATTAAGTCGTTCCGGTTTTGCAGCAGTCCAGCGTATTGCGAATCGGTAGAGTCATCGCACCAAGCGTACAGGATTTTTTTGTTGGGAACACATCGCGCTAACTGATCGATATGACCATCAGTATCATCGCCGATGAGGGCATCTCCGGTCAGCCAGATCACGCGGCGAGCGCCGATGGCGGTGGCCATACGGCGTTCGATTTCTGTCTCGGATAAGTCAGGATTGCGTTGGGGGTCGAAGGCGCACGTTTTGGTGCAAAGCAGCGTTTGGTCTTCGTCGACCTCGACAGCCCCACCCTCCAGGCAGAGGTCAATCGGGTGATGTTCGCATCCCAGGAACCGCGCCACCAGAGCGGCCACACGTTGATCATCGTCGAAGGGCGGGTACTTGCCCCCCCAAGCATTATAGATCCAGTCGACGGCAGCCAGTTTGCCGGTGGTTTGGTGAATGAGAAAAGTCGGTGCGTAGTCGCGGGCCCAGGCGTCATTGGTTTGGATGGGGACGATCTCAACGCCAGGGATTCCGGAGAGTGCCTGCGAGGCCGCTTCAAAATCGGCACCTTTTCCAGCCATGACCTTCGCCGGTTCATCCGCTGCGATGGCTCGAATCAATTCGACAAATTCCGCCTGAGCTTGTTTGAGGTTCCGAGCCCACGTGTCACCGTTGCGTGGCCAACTCAACCAGGTCGCAGCGTGAGGCAACCATTCGGCCGGCATTACAAAATCCGAGGGTGGATAGGATGGGAGGTTCATTCGTGATCTTGAAAAAGAGGGTGTGGAATGGGGACTAACGAGTGGAACCGTCGATGTAACGTTGGGTCAGAGGACCGTAGGCATCGATTCGCCGATCGCGGAGAAATGGCCAATGGGTGCGGGCGACATTCATGAGTTCCAAATCGCAATCGACGATCAGTGTCTCAGGGGACTCGCCGGCCTCAGCCAAAAAATTACCGTACGGATCGGAGACAAACGACGAACCCCAGAACTCAATGTGCGATTCAACGCCACAGCGATTGGGGGCGACTACAAACACGCCATTGGCGATGGCGTGACTTCGCATCATCGTCTGCCACGCGCGACGTTGCGACTCGCCGTACACCGGTTTGTCCTCGGCCAGCCAACCGATAGCAGTCGGATAAACTAGAATTTCGGCACCTTGCAGCGCTGTCAACCGAGCCGCCTCGGGAAACCACTGGTCCCAACAGATACAAATACCAATTTTGCCTTGGGATGTGGGAATGGCCTTAAAGCCTAGATCGCCGGGCGTGAAGTAGAATTTTTCATAAAAATAAGGATCGTCGGGAATATGCATTTTTCGGTACATGTCGATCAGAGTACCGTCGTTTTCGATCACAACGGCCGAGTTGTGATATAGGCCCGCAGCTCGGCGCTCGAACAATCCGGCGACGATCACCACTTTTTCCTCCCGTGCTACATCGCACAGGACTTGGGTCGTCGGGCCAGGAATCGGTTCGGCTAAATCAAAAAAACGATGTTCCTCGGATTGGCAAAAGTACAAGCTGGAGAATAATTCTTGTAAGCAAACAATATTTGCACCCTCGGCAGCCGCGCTGCGGATTTCCGCCACCGTACGTTCGAGGTTATCCGCAGGGCGATCGTTGCAGCTCAATTGAATTGCCGCTACTCGCTTTGTTCGA
>JBGSIY010000059.1:0-3385 GCA_041742275.1 Pirellulaceae bacterium
ACGATCGTGAACCAGCTGCACTGAGGGCCAAGATAAAAATGAGAAGGCAAGCCCTGAAATATAGGTTGTTGTTTCTCCCGTTCTTGTTTGAAGATGGGACAGCCATTTTGGAAATGGAGTTAAGTACCTCGAAAACTGGGAACATGGAACTGCCTGTTTTAAATTGAAACGGGGTTAATTTAGCTGCCCGCGGGAGGCAGCCATCCGGGAAATCGATTGCCAATCATTTTAGGCATACCACAGCGGAATCGCAAACTTATCAGACCTTAAAATAAAAACTCCATGCGGAAGCTGCTGAGGAATCCGGTTCCTGTTATCGCGCGTCAGGCAAGAATGTCTGCAGTTCGCCAAGCTTGACAACCATGCGACCTGCCCCCTGCGAAATATAGTGAACTGTTCATGAAACAGTTCACCATAAATATTTTTCAGCGTTCTTGATTGAAGACGGGGCCAATCTAGGCCCCGTATTTGGCGAGGCGACCGGCGTTGGCCATGGCGTAACTCATAATATATTTGGCGGGGAAGATTCCGAGGCCACCGCGAATACACTCGCTTTCCGAGAACGCTTGACAACCATCGGGTCGGCAGCAGTCGGAAACGATCAGAGTGGGAACCGGGTGCCAGCTGTGCGATTTGAGGTACGCGGGAGTGCTGTGATCGCCGGTGACGATTAGTACGGTGGGCTTTAGTTTTTCGATGGCCGGTAGAATCGAGTCGAAGATTTCTGTTTGTTTGACTTTTTGAGCGAAGTCACCGTCTTCTCCCGTGCTATCAGTATATTTATAGTGCAAAAAGAAAAAGTCGTAATCTTCCCAAAACTGGGCCAGCACGGCCGCTTGTTCTTCCAGCGTGCTGGCTTGTCCGACAATGTCCATGCCCACCAATCTGGCAAGTCCCTTGTACATGGGATAAACGGCGATGGCGGCAGCGCGGAGTCCGTAGACGTCTTCATATGAGGGTAGTGCCGGTTTGGCAGCAAACCCACGCATGGTCAGACCGTTGGCCTTGGTTTCATTTTTCAAGAGAACTTGGGCCTGTCGTATAAACTCCGCGGCAATCGTGGCCGTAGTGTTGCTTGCCGGATCATGGCCTTGCGGGGCAAGAGGTGGGACGCCGGTTAGTTGAGGGTCTGTGTCATCGACATTCCCGCCGAGTCCTGGGCCACGAAAGACGACGACAAAGCGGTGTTCCTTCACGGGCATCACAAACAGTTCAACACCGGCAATTTTAATTTGGTTCAAGCTCTCGGCGAGCGGAGCGCTTTCTGCTGAGCTGATTCTGCCGGCGCGACGATCGGAAATATTCCCCGAGGAATCCAAAGTGCAAAAATTGCAACGAACAGCAACATCGCCGTCGGCCAAATGAAATTCGATCCCTGTCGCTTCGAGTGCTCCACGACCGATTTGGTAGCGCAGAGGGTCGTAACCGAACAGTCCGAGGTGTCCGGGGCCGCTACCAGGGCTGATACCGGGCAGAACCGGGACGCTGCCGCCTTGAACGCCAATCTTGGCCAATCGATCGAGGTTGGGCGTATTGGCCGACTCCAATTCCGTTTTCCCACCGGGTTCCAATGGGAGGCCGCCCAAACCGTCGGCAACCATCATCACAATTTTGGAATTGTTTTTTTGTTTCAGCATTCGCGTCAGCGTGTGAATGTCGTAATCCATGGTTTCCTCGTTAGAACCTGTTAGCGGCGTAAATTAATATCGTTATCTTTTGCTGTAGTGGAATAATTCGCAAGGCGGCCAATCGTGAAGTTGCCAAAAGTTTTTAGTTACGTCACCTTTTGGAATTCGACATTTACCTTCAAAATGATGTTTTATGCTGTGTTGTCGCGGCGAAAGAGATGGTTCGCGATTTCATTTTGGTTCGTCGTCGACAAAACGGTTGGGTGGGTTCTGAACTCCAATCCAACATCGATTAATCCTCATTTGTAAACCAAGGTTACCATTCCAATGGCTCAATTTCCTGAAATTCGATTTGATCCTTCGGCTTCGATCAATGCCGAATATGGTGTGACACACGAGCAGGTTCGTGCGATCAATGAACGCTTGTTATTGTGTCGCGAAGAGATGTTGGTCACGGATGCCGAGTTATATCGCCGGGGAACGGGGATTCCCCAAGAGAAGGAGCCCTTGGATGCTGGGTTTTTAGAGATGCCAGAGCGATTGTTGGATGAATATGGAACCTCACGGTCGACCAGTGAATTGCATCAGATTCTCCTAACTGCCAAGCGATTCCATGAGTCGGTAGATCGCATTGTGGTGTTGGGAATCGGCGGTTCGTATATGGGAGCCAAAGCGATTTTGGAGTCCTGTTGTGCTCCGTTTTACAACGAGTTGCCTGCCGGCGAACGGGGCGGGCGGCCCAAGATTTATTTTGCCGGGAACAATGTTGACAACGACTACACCCAAGGTCTATTGCATTTGCTGCGTTCCACCAACAACCCCGCCGATCCTCAGAGCAAGTGGGGGATCGTCGTGATCAGTAAAAGTGGGGGGACATTGGAAACGGCGGCGGCTCTGCGTCAGTTTATCAACGAATTCAAACGGTCCTTTGGCGAAGAACAGTTGGCGGAATTGATGGTGCCCGTCACGGGGCAGACAGGTAAGTTGGCCGAGCTCGCCGATGCGATCGGCTGTAAGACTCGATTCCCGGTTCCGGACGGTGTGGGTGGGCGTTTCTCGATCTTCTCGGCCGTGGGGTTGTTGCCGGCCGCGATCATCGGCGTCGATGTGGTTAAGTTATTGGAGGGGGCGGCAGTCATGAACGATTCGTTTCGTCGCCAGCCACCGGGGGCCAATCCCGTGTTGGATTACGTTGCGATCAATCACTTAATGGAAGTCGAACGAGGATGTCATACACGTGTCCTGTCTGCCTGGTCCAATTCGCTGGAGTCGACCGGACTGTGGTACGATCAATTATTGGCCGAGAGTCTGGGCAAGGCCGAACAGGGGGCATTGCCGTTGACCGTCGTGAACACTCGCGATCTGCACTCGCGGGCGCAGCAACATCAAGAAGGTCGGCGAGATAAACTAATGAATAATTTGATCGTCCAAAACTATCGTTGCGACGTATTGAAGATTGGCGAAACTGGCTGGAATCAAGACAAGCTAGATGATTATGCCAATCTGGGACTTCCCGATGTGATGCAGGCGGCGATTCAAGGGACGAATCAGTCGTATCGCGAAGATCGTCGGCCCACGACGGATATTATCTTGCCGGCAGCCAACGAGTCGTCGCTGGGGCAGTTTTTTCAAATGATGATGCTGGCCACGGTGCTGGAAGGTCGATTGATCGGCATCAATCCGTATGGTCAACCGGGTGTTGAAGGCTACAAAAAACATATGCAAGGTTTTTTAAAGCAATCAATTGCCCGTTGATG